>CABRLT010000187.1 GCA_902471785.1 uncultured Collinsella sp. | reverse complement strand
GCCGCAATCCCTACAAGCAGGATGTCTTTGAGGGCACCAGCGATTGGGAGAAGGCCACCGCTCGCCGCGCCAAGGTGGATTACGCGCACGCCGAGTAACGTGTTGGTCGCTGTTGGCAGTTGGGCATAGGCCCGCCCGTCAGGATTTTCATCCAATGTCTCGCAGAGCCCCCGGAAAGCGTTTCGCTCGCTTTTCGGGGGCTTTTGTCGTTGCGTCTCTATTCATCTATTCAAAAACATACGCATATATAAAATCGGATTTCAAATCATGCGGCGGCTCTATGGGGTCCCGTTTTTGGGTACAGTGTTGTCCCGATATTGAGCTTGGGGGATATATGAAAGATGAGACGATGGGCCAAGAGGATGCGGCCCAAGATGCAGAAGCGTGTGCCGAGGCCCTGGAGAGCCTAGACCGGATTTCGCTTGACGATGTTGCGTTTGACGATTCGAGCGTTGATGTGCAGGATGAACCGGAAATCGAGGCACAGCCCGATGATCAGGATGCAGGCGACGTTGAGCCTGCCGAAGATGAGGCAGGTCACGAAGACACCGAAAGCGAGGCCGACAACCAGCCCGAATCCGACACGGGCGAGGAAACCATCTTGCTCGACAGCTTGCCGGCCGAGGATTCGCTGACCCGCGAGCTTCCTGGCTTAGGCTCTGCGCCTGCCGTGGACGAGACCATCGCCATGGGCGATATTCCCCTGCCGTCCGTTCCCTCGGCACGCGAGGCCGAGGTTCGCCATCGCAAAATGTCGCCCAAGCGCCGCAATCTGATGGTTGCCGGCGTCGTAGCCGTCGCGCTTGTTGCCGGCGGCGCAGGCTATGCTGCCTGGAACGGATATCAACAAGAGCAGGCTGCCGTGCTTGCCGCAAACGCCCATACCATGATGTCGGTGCAGATTGGCGTGCATGCCGCGGGCCTCGACTGCTCAACTGGCTCCAAGATTCCCGTGCAGGTGAGCGGACAAGATTCCGACGGTTCTTCCGTGAGCGAAACGCTCTACGTTGACGAGCGCGGCCGCGGCATCAAACTGCTGCCCGGCGATTACACGCTCTCCATCGCCGCCTCCCCCATCGCGGCCGACGGCACCATCTATACCGTCCCGACCACCAAGACGCAGGTCGCCGTTAAGAGCGATGGACAGGATTTAAGTGCCCAGGCCACCTTTAAGCTCAAGGTGCCTTCGGCCGACACGGTGACTGACGACCAGATCGATGCCGCCGCCAAGTATGCCGAGGAAGGCGGTGCGAGCTCCGCCGCGGCCGCCAAGATACTTCAGCAGGCGGCAACCGCGCGGCGCGACGCCGCCGTCAATGCCGTGAGCGCGAGCGAAGCGCAGGCCGCGCGCGATGCCGATGCTCGGCATAAGGCAACGGACCTGTATCAGCTCGATATTCCGGTTGAGTGGTATGGCAAGGTCGCAACCTGGCAAAACGGCAACACGCTGTGCATTTATCTGGACGGCGACAGCGATACGCCGATCGTGACGCTCGTCGCGGTGCGCGAGGGCGAGAGCTTTACGCCCGATGAGGGCGATACGGTTTTGGGTGCGGCCAATCTGGGCAACGGTTATACCGTCTATGCCAGCGGCCCCGTCTATCCGTACGTGGTGCCCCAGACTATCAACGGGCGCACCCAGGATCCAGTGTCGACCTACCCCATGGACGCGGCCATTGAGCTTGTCGAGCTTACGACCGGCAACCGCTATACCTATAGCCAGATCAAGAACGTGCTGGTCGGCAAAGACGGCAAGGCCGACGCCGCCGCCAAACTCGAGACCGACTACCTCGCCCAGATTCTCCTGCCGAGTATCAAAGCCCAGGACTAGCCTGGCGCAGCAAGGTGTTCCCCAACCGTGATGAGGGAGCCAGGAGGTCCTGACCCCACAGGTCCATAGATGATTAGGCAAGGAGCCACTTCCATGCGGGCACAACGTGGACCACACCGTGCTCGCATGAAATATCGGTCTGTTCATCCATGGTAACGATTGCCGACTCGCCAAGATCGAACTGGGCCATCGAGGCATCAAGCGCGGCAATTTCGCGCTCGCGCGTTTTCTCACGTGCCATATCCGCACTCACCTGAATCAGGCTATAAGCCCGCATGAGAAGCGCGTCCCCAGCCACAAAGTCCACCTCATGGCTTTTGCTCTTCTCTTTGATCAGCAGGCGGCAGACCGAGCCGGTCCTCACCGCGGGAGTCTTTCTTCTTAGCGCATTGAACACTGCGGTCTCGAGCCTCTGGCCCTGGTCCAATGCCGATGCGGGAGAGAATGCTCCAAACATCGCAGGGTCGACAGCGTAGACCTTAGACGCAGACCGCATGTTATTTGCCAGTGAACGCGTGAACTCCGGCACAGAAAATAACAGGTAGGCGTCCTCATAATACTCAAGTAAATCGCTGAGTGAATTACGACTGACGGGTATCTGCCTGCTCTTGAACTCGTTGTACACTTTATTCACTGACAGCTCTCGTCCCGAAGACGCCATGCACCGCGTCAGGAACAGCGAGGCCAAACGAGGATTCTTGACGTCATAGCGCTCAACGATGTCCATAGCGACCGTCCGCGACGCATATTCCTGCAGCAGCTGAATCGCGTCCGCAGGCGTCTGCTCAAGCGTCGCGATGAATCCGCCCCGTTCAAGATATCCGTTCAGATGATGTCGAAGCAATGCTGCATCGCTCGGTGAAAAGGGTGCATCCGACTCAAGAACGTTTCCCGTCTTATATCGGACGTATTCCGAAAAACTCAACGGAAAAAGCTCTCGCACAAGAGAACGACCCCTGAACTCGCTCTTAAGTTCTGAGGACAGCATCTTAGAAGAAGATCCCGTCACATAGACGGTCGCTTTCTCCGTATCGACCACACGCCGCAGAAACGCGCCCCATTCAGGAATTTCCTGGATCTCGTCAAAGAAAAGGTAAGCACCCTCGGTTCGAGCAGAGGGATACAGCGCATAGAATGTATCGAGCACGTCCGCTAGTAGCGATGGCTCATACGGACGCAAGCGCTCATCCTCAAAATTGAAGTAAAGCATTCGGTCGAGCTCGACGCCTTGGCCCTGAAGCCGGCGCATCTCCTGATACAGGCGATACGTCTTTCCACAACGGCGGGCTCCCACAATCACATTTACGATGTTGTCGCGCTTTGGCTCCTGCGGGTTTCCTAGATCAAGGTCTCGCTCAAAAACCTGCGGAACCCCCTGCTGTTCAAAGTCCTTTATTTTCTGGGCGATCAAGTCGTTGAATGCCATGATTCTCCAATCTTGCTCTCTGGCTAATCAAGATTATACTGTTTCTTGATTAGCTGGAAAACAAGATTTCGTTTAACTTGATTAATGATTAAGCAAGTTTTCTGCTACCGCCCCGAAGGATGTCGAACGGCTGAGGGGCCAAACACAAACGCCTCTAGCCAACAGAAACGCGCGGTTCAGTCAGCTAGAGGACGTTTCCTAGTTCCACGGGTCGGCTTCGAACATCGGCTCGCGCTC
>CABRLT010000186.1 GCA_902471785.1 uncultured Collinsella sp. | reverse complement strand
GGCCTGGATAAGAGCGGGCACCTGTATAAGGTGAACAGCTTTGATTTCCATCGCTTCGAAGATACCATTAAGCTGGCGGATGACCCCGACTATAACCAGACGGCGTTTGAGGGCATGCTCGAGATCAAGGGCGATTCGGACCATACCAAGTTAATCGAGATGCTCGATGCGCTCAACGACGATACGCAAAAGATCGACGATGTGCTCGACACCTACTTCGATACCGAGAACCTGGTCTATTGGATGGCGTTTCAGATCTTGACGGGAAATTGCGATACGCAGAACCGTAACTGCTATCTGTACAGCCCGCTTAACTCAAATACCTGGTACTTTTTAGATTGGGATAACGACGGCATGCTGCGTAAGCTGGAGCTTTCTCTTACCGGGTTTTCGGACTACGCGAGCTGGGAGCGCGGCGCAAGCAACTACTGGGGTAACGTGCTGTTTAACCGCGCGTTGCGCAGCAAGTCGTTCCGCAGCGAACTCGACCGTGCCGTCAAGGACTTGCGCTCGTATTTGACCGAGACTCGCCTGACCAAGATGATCAAGCACTACCGCGAGGTGACTGAATCCCTGGTCTTTGCTTCGCCCGATATCGACAATCTGCCTGTCACCAAGGACCAATACGAGCAGATCGCCGCGGCGATTCCCTCCGAGATCGAGGAGAACTACAAGAGCTTTCGCGAGAGCTTTAAAAAGCCCATGCCGTTCTACATCGGCGTGCCGCAGATCGATAACGGTAAGCTGCGCATTAACTGGGATGCGTCCTACGACTTTAAGGCGCGCGACATTCGCTACACTGTAGAGCTAGCGCGCGACTATGCCATAAGCGACGTTGTCTTTAAGGCCGAGGACGTGCTGCTTCCCGAGGTGACCTGCGATGCGCCCGATGCCGGCCAGTATTTTGTGCGCGTGCGTGCCACCAACTCCGACGGCTTTACGCAAGATGCGTTTGACTACTATGTGACTGACGACGGCAAGCACTACGGCATGAAGTGTTTTTACGTGCAAGACGGCGGTAAGGTCGTGGAGGACACGTATGAGGAGGACTAGCGCGCTGCTTGAGCGCTTGGCGGCTCCGCCTGTGCGTACCACGCAGGAGCGTTACCGCCACGAGCTCAAATATCTCATTAACGAGGGCGAGCACGCCGCGCTTGCCTGTCGCATGGCGCCGGTATTTAAACTGGACAAGCATGCGCGGGCGGGCGGTTACACCATTCGCAGCCTGTACTTTGACGACTACTGCAACTCGGCCTACGAGGAAAAAGAAGCCGGCATTCTCATGCGCAAAAAGTTTCGCGTTCGCATCTATAACGGCAGCGACAAGGTGATTAAGCTCGAGCGCAAAAAGAAGTACGGTAGCTGGATCTATAAGGAGGACGCGCCGCTCACACGTGGCGAGTTTGAGCAGATTCTGGCTGGCGACTACGGCTTTTTGCTGAGGAGCCCCTATCCGATCTGTCGCGAGTTCTACATCGAGTGCATCTGCAACATGATGCGCCCGCGGACCATCGTGGACTACGAGCGCGAGCCGTGGGTGATGGATGAGGGCACCGTGCGCATTACGTTTGACATGAACGTGCGTGCCGCGGTGGGAAGCTTCGATATCTTTGACGCGACGCTGCCCGCGCTGCCGGTCCTGGAGCCCGGCAAGCTGGTGATGGAGGTCAAGTTTACGGAGTTTTGCCCGCAGCTCGTGCGCGATATGGTGCCGCCGGGCGCGGCCGAGCTTACGGCGGTCTCCAAGTACTGCCTGTGTTACGAAAAGACCGCCTACCTGCGCGGTTTTAACTACTGGGAATCGGATTTTGAGAACCGAGGGGATATTTAGACCATGAGCACCAGGGACTTTTTTAAGAACTCCGTCTTGGAGGCGTTTGGCCAGGTCGACCCTGCCAAGATCGGCCTTTCGCTGCTCGTGGCGCTCGCCATGGGCATCCTGATCTATTACGTGTACAAGCGCTTTTTTACCGGCGTGGTGTATTCGCGTAGCTTTGCCGTGACGCTCGTGGGCATGTGCGTGCTTACCTGCATGGTCACGCTCGCGATCTCGACGAACGTGGTCATCTCGCTCGGTATGGTCGGTGCTCTGTCCATCGTCCGCTACCGTACGGCGGTCAAGGACCCGCTCGACCTGCTGTATCTGTTTTGGGCCATTACCACGGGCATTACGGCCGGCGCCGGCATGTATGCGCTCGTGGGGCTCACGGCGGTGGTGATCGTGGTGATGATCGCCGGCTTTGCGAGCCATCAGGACAAGTCGCGCGTGTACATGATGGTCATTCACTACACGGGCCAGACCACCGGCGACGATATCGTGCGTGCATTTGGGCGCACCAAGTTCACCGTTAAGTCCAAGACTATGCGCGGCGACAAAGTCGAGATGGCCGTGGAGGTATTCTCGGACGGCGTGGACATGCCCTATGCCGACGCGATTCGCACGCTCGATGGCGTTGAGGACCTGACCCTCATCCAGTACAACGGCGAGTATCATGGATAACTATGTTCCGGCGTTCTAACGAACGCCGGACCGCTCGACGCTGCGCGGGCATCTGCCGGGCGATCTGCCGCTCAAACCGTCGCTCGCGTACATGAAGTACGCTTCGCTCCTCTTTCGCGGCACCTCGCCACGGCAGCTGCCCGCTCGCTGACGTTTGCTCGACCTGGGTGATATTGATTTATCCGAAGCGCCGTCACGGGTATCATGGTGAAAGCGATTTCAATGACAGGGGTGCTCGTGGTAAAGATGAAAGATGTGGCCGAGTTGGCTGGCGTTTCGAGCGCCGCGGTCTCGCGCTACCTCAACGGTGGATATATCTCGGCGGACAAGGCCGAGCGCATTAAGCAGGCGATTGAGCTGACCGGATACGTGCGATCTAGTCAGGCTCGCGCGCTGCGCACCGGTTCCACCAAGCTCATCGGCGTCATCGTGCCTAAGATTAACTCGGAATCCGTGAGCCGCATTACCGCCGGTATTGGCCAGGTGCTCGGTCGCCGTGGCTACCAGATGCTGCTCGCGAATACTGATAACGTGGCCGAGCGTGAGCTCGAGTATCTCGACCTGTTCCAGAACCACCCGGTCGATGGCATCGTGCTCGTGGCGACCATGATCACCGACGAACATCGTGCGGCCATTGTGTCTTGCCGTGTGCCCATTGTGCTGATCGGTCAAAACGTCGAGGGCGCGGCTTGCGTCTACCATGACGATTACGAGGCCGCCTTTGAGCTGGGCCAGGCGCTCGCGAAGCATGTTGAGGGCAAGATTGCCTATATCGGTGTTACCGAGGAAGACCGTGCCGCCGGTTACGACCGTCGTCGTGGTTTTGAAGCGGGCTTACGCGCCGCGGGTGTTGCGCTCGATCCCGAGCTGATTCGCCGCGGGTCCTTTACCCTCGATTCCGGCTATCGTGCGTCGCGCGAGCTGCTGGGCGAAGTGCCCGATGTTTCGTTTATCGCCTGCGCGACCGACACCATGGCGGCGGGCGCCTTGCGCGCGCTTGACGAGGTGC
>CABRLT010000185.1 GCA_902471785.1 uncultured Collinsella sp. | reverse complement strand
TACGGGAGGCTGATATGGGGCTGTTCAAGAAGAAAAACCCGCAGGATGCCTTTGACCCCGGTGTGTTTACCATTACCGATACGATTTTGGACCCGCCGCGGTTTACGTTTTTGCCTGCTATCTACCAGGATGCCACGCGTCGCAAGTGGGCCGTGCATCAGCGTGGTGCGCAGCCGAAGATCTTTGATTATGCGGATGTGCTGCAGTGCGAAGTGGCAGAAGCTGGCGACCCGGAAGCCGACGAGACGCCTTCAAAACAGGAATTTGCCCAGCGTATTCTGGCAAATCCTGCCAAAGCGGCAAAAATAAACGCTGCCAAGCGTAATATGTGTCTTGGTATGGGTGTTGTTGTGGCGGTTCAGACGGGAAAAGACGAGGTTTCCAAGTTAGAGATTCCCGTTATGACCGACGAAGTCAAACGCGATTCAAACCTATATAAGTCGTATCGGAATGTCGCCGAGAAAATCAAGGCCGAGTTTGATGCCATGGGAGGGCTGGCCTAATTCTGGCGACAGACATTTTTGAATGAGGAGTCTGTGCGATGGCAGGCGAATCTTATGCAATTCCCCCCAAAGATCGTGCTGTTGAGGGAATTCTTTGGTACATCCAGCACCATCAGCTTGCCGGCGGCGATCGCCTGCCGGCAGAGCGCGTGCTGTGCGAGGTCATTGGCGTTTCGCGTACGGCGTTGCGTGCTGGCATCACGCGTCTCATTTCGTGCGGAACGCTCGAGAGCCGCCGCGGATCGGGTACGTATGTGTGTCCTCCCAAACCGCTAAATATCTTCCAGGAAACGTACAACTTCTCCGATGCCGTGCGAACTGCCGGCCTGCATCCCTCTTCTCGCTTGGTTTCCACCGAGACGGTCGAGGCGGATGAGGTGCTTGCCGACAAACTTGGGGTGGCCGTAGGCGCTCCCTTGCTCCGCATGCAGCGTGTCCGTCTCATTGAGGGCGAGCCGGCGTCGATCGAAACGGCCCATGTCAATCTGGCGCTTTGCCCGTCGCTTCCCGACCATGATTTTGAGCACGAGAGCCTCTATGACGTCTTGCTCAAAGAGGGTGGCGTGCGCGTTGAGCATGGACGTGAGCATATCTCGATCTCGCGTTTAAACGCCGAAGAGGCCGAGCTTCTCCAACAAGAAGAGGGGACGCCGGTGTTCTATGAGAGCACGATTGAATTCGATGGGGGCATGCGCTTTGTGGAGCATTGCAAATCGGTGATTTTGCCCACGAAGTTCCGCTTTGCCGATAACGGTGAAAAGAATGGCATGAGGAGCGTGGCAGGTGAACAATGGCTGAAACAGTAGATGCCACCCCGGTTTATATGCGCATACGACGTCGCATTGAGGAGCGTATCGAGCGCGGCATATACCCAACGGGTTCGATGATTCCGTCTGAGAATGAACTTGCCGAGGAATTTGGTACGACGCGCCTGACTATCCGAAGTGCCGTGGACGAGTTGGTTCGTCGCGGCCAGATTCGTCGTGTTCGGGGAAAGGGCGCCTTCGTGGCGCAGAAAGTGCCTGCTATTTTTGAGCGCATGGGTGGTTTCCGCGAATCGGTTCGCGCCTCGGGAGGCGAGCCGTCTGTTCGCATTCTGGCGCGCTCCAAGCGCTATGCGGGGCCATACTACGCCGACCTGTTTGGTATCGCCGAGGATGACCTACTCTATTCCATCCGACGCCTGAACTGCATTAACGGCGACCCCGTATCGATTGAGATGGCGCTGATTCCCTGCCTGCTGTTCCCAACCATCGAAGAGATCGACGTGTCGGTGTTCAGCCTTTACGAGACCTATGAGATGCTGGGCCGAAAGCCGGTCATGGCGCAGGAGAAGCTCGATATCGAGGCGGTGGGTGCACGCGACGCGGGCTTGCTTGGCTTGGAGCAAGGGGATCTTGTTTTGCTTTTGGAATGCGTGAGCTATGACGCGAGCGGTCAGGCTATCGAGTATGTAAAGTCCTTCAATCGTGGCGATGCGGGCGGCTACACCTATACGTACTAGCTGGTGTTTTGTGAATAACGGCTGGGAAGCTAACCAGTTTTGATCGTTGGGTCAGCTGTATATACAACCTTTTAGGGCTCAAAATCGACCGTTCGCCGAAGGGAATAAATTAATCGACAAAGAGGTATCAAAAAGCCGTAACCTGTAATTGTGATTGGTATCAAATACTAATGATTTGTTGCGAGGTGAGACGATGAAGATGCTCGATTACGTTCAACTCGCCCATGTGCGTATGGGAGAGAACCTCGAGCGTTCGTCTGAGCTGGTAGCGCAGCTCGTTGATATTTTCCAGTCCGGTTCTTTTGACGCGCTGCGCATCGTTGCTTCGGGTTCGTCGCGCCATGCCGCCGATTGCGCCCGCGATTACCTGCAAGATGCGCTGCAGATGCAAGTGTCCGTTGTGACGCCCGAGGCCTTCGTCGATTTTGAACACACCTATCCGCAGCATGCGCTCAACATCGCCGTCTCGCAGAGTGGTTATTCGACCAATACGATCGCGGCGCTCGATTACATGCGCGCACACGATATGGCTGCAGTTGCGCTCACGGCAAACGTCGAGGCACCCATCAAGGAGCACGCTGACATCGTTCTTGACTACGGTGTGGGCGTCGAGTCGGTGGACTTTGTGACTCTGGGCGTCGAGGTTCTCGTTGAGTACCTGGTGCTCTTTGGCGTTTACGGCGGTCAGGCGCGCGGAACGATTGACGCCAAGGGCGTTGCCCAGCGTCTTGACGACCTGCGCGAGGCTATCCATGCCAATGCCGTGATGTGCAAGACCGCCGAGGCATATGTCCAAGACCACATGCTCGAGCTTTCTGAGCACATGCCCGCCATGGTCGTCGGCAACGGCCCCAACTACGGTGTTGCCGAGGAGGCGGCGCTCAAGCTGAGCGAGACTATCAAGATTCCTGCCATGCATCACGAAGGCGAGGAGTTCGTCCACGGTCCCGAGATGCAGATCGTTCCGGGCTATCTGGTGTTTATCGTCGACGATCCGCAAGGGTCGGAGCGTCTTGCGAATATCGCCGATGCGCTATCGAACGTTACGACAAAAACGGTGCTGCTCACGGCCCATCCCAAGGGTAGGGCTCACGAGGTTGCGGTGCCTCAGGTGGCTCCGCTGCTCAGCGCAATTCCCAATCTTGTGTTCTTCCAGACGATTGCGGCAATGATCGCCGAGCGTCTGAAGTCATGGGACGTGCACCCGTATCTCGATGCCGTCTCCAAGCAAATGGAGGTCAAGGCAGAGGGCTACGAAGAGTCAGTCAATGCGCTTAAGGCCAAAGCGGCTGAGTGTTACGGAATGTAAGCGGGTTTTGATGCCCGTTGGCATGGGGGATGTGGAAACAACCCCAGAAAGGAGAGACAAATGAAGGAAACCGAGAAGATCGAGATCATGCATTTCGACCAGGAGGGCTACCTCGAGGACGGCAAGGCGCTCTACGAGACCGGCAAGAAGATGACCGCGCTCGCCGACAAGGTCGCCGACGAGGGCTACGACGC
>CABRLT010000184.1 GCA_902471785.1 uncultured Collinsella sp. | reverse complement strand
ATGCCCCCAAGGCGGTGTTGGAGCCCTCGCTGGTGCCGTACTACAATCCGCTGTTTGCCGACCGCTTTAGCTGGGCGCTCGAGCTTCGTATCCGCTGCGGCTCGGTGTCCTACGTGGTCAAGGACATCGACGGCATGGCCGCCGCTTACGTGCGCGGCGGCACGTTCTCGTACGGCAAAAAGCTTACATTCCTCCATGCGCCCGAGGCCTTCGACGAGGTTTCGGTGCGCCTACTCGACCTTGTTGTGGCAACGGTTGTGTATCTGAGCGACATCACAAGTTCGCGTTCGGCGTCGTACGATTTTGCACGCAGCGGCTTTGTCGCCGAGCGCCAGCTGCCGCTGTCCGAGCATGACATCGTATACATGCTGGACTTGCTGCGTGGCCGGACCATTTCCTTTGAGCCCGCCTGGTCGCGGGGAACGACGACGCATCGTTCCTACGAGGTTGCGGTTGAGTTATCGCCGGTGGGGGAGGACGAGGCCTCGGCGAAACAGCCGCCGCTCCTTGCCGCCAAAATCGCGCCGGCGGCTGGTGGCAGCTACGATCTGCGCCTGCCGGCCGATGCATACTGCTTTGCTTCGGGCGACGTTGCCTATCTGGTCGACACCCGCCGTGCGCGCCGCGCCGATGTGGCGTTTGCCCAGCATGCGGCGCCGTTCCTATCGCGCTTGCTGCCCTGTCGCACGCCGGTCCATATCGCTGCCGAGCAGGTGGGTGAGTTCTGCCGCATGGCGCTGCCCATTTTGCGCGACTACACCGACCTCACCGCGCCCGCCGCGCTCGATGCCGTGGCACCCGAGCCGAGCTTTGCTATGGCGATCGGCGTCGACGATGGGCTCGTGACCTGCAAAATTACGGTTACCTACGGCGACTGGTCGGCAGATCTCTTTAGCCTGGGCGCTCCGGGCAGTCCCTTCGAAGAGCAACGCCCCGGCGTGCCGCCCCGCGACGAGGTGGCGGAGTTTCGCGTTATGGACATGGCGGCCCTGTACTTCGATTTCTACGAGGGCGGTCTGGCGTTTGAGGAGCGCGATGACGAGAGCTTGTTCTGCCTGCTGACCGAGGGTCTGTCTGCCCTGTCCGAGCTGGGTGAGGTCATGCTCAACGACCGTCTGCGCCAGATCTCGGTCCGCCCTGCGCCCAAGCTCTCGGTTCGTGCGAGCGTCAAGAGCAACCTGCTCGATGTCGAGCTGGGCGCGAGCGGGCTTTCGGCCGCGGACCTTGCCGTCTATCTCGATTCGTATAAGCGTCATCAAACGTTTGCGCGCCTTACGTCCGGCGACATCGTTCGCCTGGACGAGGGCGCCCGAGCCGCGTTTGGCCTTGCCGAGGATCTGGGGGTCGATGCTGTCGACCTGTTCGACGGCGTGTCGCTTCCCGCGTCGAGCACCCTGTTCGTCGATAGCATGCTCGCGCGCACGCCCGCGCTCGAGGCCGATCGCGACGCTGCGTTCCGCCGTACCGTCGAGCGCCTGGACACGCTCGGCAAGATGGACTTTACGGTGCCGGTCTCGCTCAAGGCCACACTGCGCGGCTACCAGGTCGACGGATACCAGTGGCTCGGCTCGCTCGAACACCTGGGCCTTGGCGGCATCTTGGCCGACGACATGGGCCTGGGCAAAACGCTCCAGATGATCGCGCATATCCTGGCGCGCGTGGAGGCGGGGGACACCAAGCCCACGCTCGTGGTATGCCCGGCCTCACTCGTGTACAACTGGACTGCCGAGCTGGAGCGCTTTGCGCCCTCGCTCGATGTTTGCGCAATCGTGGGCGCCAAGGCGCAGCGTCGCGTGCAGATTGCCGGCGCGGCTGAGCATAACGTGGTCGTGACGTCGTATGACCTTATGCGCCGCGATATCGATGAGTACGCCGGGCAGGATTTTGCCCGCGTGGTGCTCGACGAGGCCCAGTACATTAAAAACCCACTCACCCAGGTGGCACGTGCCACCAAGCGTCTGCCTGCCGGCGTGCGCTTTGCCCTGACGGGCACGCCCATCGAAAACCGCCTATCCGAGCTCTGGAGCATCTTCGACTTTTTGATGCCGGGCCTGCTGGGCACGCGTGAATCGTTTGCAAAGCGCTTCGAAAGCCCGGTCGAGCATGCCGAGGGCGACAGTGCCGCCCGCCTGCAAGCGCTCGTGTCGCCGTTTGTGCTGCGCCGTGTCAAGGAAGACGTGGTGGCCGACCTGCCCGAGAAGATCGAGGATACGGTCATGGCGCAGCTCACCGGCGAGCAGCGCAAGCTTTACCTGGCAAACCAGGACCGCATCGCCCAGCAGGTGCAGCACCGCGAGGCATCCGAGTTTAAGAAAGACAAGCTCAAGGTGCTCGCCGAGCTCACCAAGCTGCGCCAGATCTGCTGCGACCCGCGTCTGCACTACGAGGATTACAAGGCGGGGAGCGCCAAACTCGATACGTGCATGGAGCTCGTGCACGGCGCGCTCGACGGCGGGCATCGCATCCTGTTGTTCAGCCAGTTTACGGGTATGCTCGATATCATCGGTAAGCGCTTGGCCAAGGAGGACATCGCCTTCCTTAAGCTCACGGGCGCTTCGTCTAAGGAGAGCCGCGCCAAGATGGTCGCGCAGTTCCAAGCGGGCGAGGTTCCGGTCTTTTTGATTTCGCTCAAGGCGGGCGGCGTGGGCCTTAACTTGACGGCTGCCGACGTGGTCATCCACTACGACCCGTGGTGGAACGTGGCGGCGCAGGACCAAGCAACTGATCGTGCACACCGTATTGGCCAGCAGCATACCGTGACCGTGTACAAGCTCATCGCCAAGGACACGATCGAGGAACGCATTATGCAGATGCAGGAGTCCAAGCGCGACCTGGTCAACAGCGTACTCGGCGGCGACGGCATCTCGTCGGCACTGTTCACGCGCGAGGATGTTCTGGCGCTTCTCGGCGGCGACGGGCGCTAGCCGCGCGCGGGGTGGGACTGCTGGAGTGGGCGGGACGGTCGACGCATTTTGGCCCGACCGCTTGCCTGATCCGTTATGTGTTCATTTGCAATGCCGTGGATGGTTTGTCTGCCTTTGGGCATAAGAACCATCAAGAACATTGGCACATCAGCAAAGGAGAACATCATGGCGAAATTCTTTAAGGACCCCGACGGTAAGCTCATCGCTGCCCTTGGCGACGACGTTGCGACCCCTGCCGGTTGCACGGAACTGACCGCAAACACTGAGGACGCGGCGCACGAGAAGCACGTGCCTGTTGTCGAGACCGAGCGCGACGGTCACGTGATTCGTGCACGCGTTGGCTCGGTCGAGCACCCCAGCCTGCCCGAACACTACATTGAGTGGATTGCGCTTGAGGCCGAGGGCCGCTTAGAGGTTCATTACCTTGAGCCCGGCATGAAACCCGCGACGTTTTTCGCGGGCGGCTCCAAGACCGGTACCGTCTATGCCTACTGCAACCTGCACGGGCTGTGGTCCGCGACATTCTAGGAGCGCGCCCCCGCTCGGGGTATCATAGCTAGCATATGCACATGCGAGCGCCGACTGCATCATGCGGCCGGCGCTTTTAC
>CABRLT010000183.1 GCA_902471785.1 uncultured Collinsella sp. | reverse complement strand
CGCCTGCCGCGAGAACTCCGACCTGCCCGTCTTTGCCACCATGACCTTTGAGGAAGACGGACGCACCTTCCTGGGCACGAGCCCCGAGGTCGCCGCCATCACGCTCGACGCCATCGGCGCCGACGTTTTGGGCATCAACTGCAGTCAGGGACCGGCCGAGCTCCGAGGACTCGCCGCACGTATGCTCACCGTTACCAACAAGCCCGTTATGGTGCAGGCCAACGCAGGACTGCCCCACGTGGACGACGATGGCAACACCGTCTTTGATATCCAAGCCCCCGAATACGCCGAGGCCGTCGCCGGCATGATCGAGGACGGCGTGAGCGTCGTGGGCGGTTGCTGCGGCACCACGCCGGCGCACATGGCGGCCTTGCGCACGCTTATCGACAACCACACGCCCAGTCCGCGCCGCCGCAAGCCCAGCATGTCGGTCACGAGCGCCCAAACGGTCGTGGACCTTCCCTGCGACGGCCACAAGATCGCTGTCATCGGCGAGCGCATCAACCCCACCGGCAAAAAGCGCCTGCAGCAGGCCCTGCGCGACGGCGACCTGGACTACGTCGTGAGCCAGGGTATCAGCCAGCAGGAGCAGGGCGCCGACATCCTGGACGTCAACGTCGGCCTGCCCGAGATCGACGAGGTCAAGATCATCCAACAGGCGACCGAACAGCTCCAGGGCTCCACGCTGCTGCCGCTGCAGATCGACTCCACCGACCCCGCAGCCGTCGAGGCCGCCGTGCGCCGCTACGCCGGCAAGCCCATCATCAACTCGGTCAATGGCAAGCAGCAGATCATGGATGAGATCTTTCCGCTGGTCGCCCACTACGGCACCAACGTTGTCGGCCTTACGCTCGACGAAGGCGGCATCCCCGATACCGCCGAGGCTCGCTTCGCCATCGCCGAGCGCATCGTTGCCGAGGCTGCCCGCTACGGCATCGGACCGGACCGCATCCTCATCGACTGCCTGGTCATGACCGCCTCGACCAATCAACGCCAGGCCGAGCAGATCCTGCGCGCCATGTCCCTGTGCAAGGAGCGTCTGGGCGTCAAATGCGCGCTCGGCGTGTCGAACATCAGCTTTGGCCTGCCTGCCCGCCCGCTGCTGGGTTCGGTCTTTTTGGCCGCCGCCTTCGGCGCGGGCCTGGACGCCCCCATCATGAACCCGGGCTCCAAGCGCTTTATGGATACCGTCTACAGCTATCGCGTCCTGAGCGTTGAGGACGAGGGCTCGACCGGATACATCGAGCGCTACGCCGGCTGGACCGATCCGTATAAGATCGCCGCAAACCCGGCAGCAGCTCAGGCCGCATCGAGTGATGCCGTGCCCGCTGCTGGCACCGCCGGCACCGACGGCAACGACGACCCGATTCGTCGCATGGTCGTCTCGGGCCGCAAAGGCGAGATCGCTGCCGAGACCGAGCGTCTGCTGGCAGACCACGACGCCATGGACCTCATCAACAATCACTTTATCCCCGCCCTCGACGAGGTTGGCGTCCTCTTTGACCAGGGCAAGTTCTTCTTGCCGCAGCTCATGGCCTCGGCCGAGGCCGCACGCGTGGGCTTCGACACCATCAAACGCCTGATGCCCGCCGGCGAGATTGCCGACAAGGGCAAGATCTGCGTGGCCACCGTCAAGGGCGACATCCACGATATTGGCAAGAACATCGTCAAAATGCTGCTCGACAACTACGGCTACACCGTCTTTGACCTGGGCCGCGACGTCGATCCGCAAGAGGTGCTCAAGACCGTCAAGGAGCGCGATATCAAACTCGTCGGCCTCTCGGCGCTTATGACTACCACGGTCGTCGCCATGGAGGAGACCATCAAGCTGCTCCATGCCGAGGTGCCGGGCGTCAAGATCATCGTAGGCGGCGCCGTGCTCACCCCCGAATACGCCAAGCAGATCGGCGCTGACTACTACGCCAAGGACGCCGCCGAGAGCGCTCGTATCGCCGAAGAGGTCTTTGGGCAGTAACACAACGGAAACAACCGAGCACCAAAACGTGCCGCATGCGCCACTTGGCACGTGCGGCACGTTAGAATAGATAAGACTATGCTCGTTTTGGCAGATAGGAGCGCAAGGATGGCGATCACGCCCGCAGAAATCGCGGAAACCCGCGGCATGGTTGAGGAACAGAACCTCGACATCAGGACCATCACCATGGGTGTTTCGCTCATGGGTTGCGGCGACGAGAACCTCGACCGCATGTGCACGAAAATCTACGACCACGTGACGCACACGGCTGAGCATCTGGTCGAGACCGCCGAGAACCTCGAGCGCGAGTACGGTATCCCCATCGTCAACAAGCGCGTTTCCGTCACCCCGGTGGCGCAGATCGCCGCGTGCTGCAAGGATGAGGACCTCACCCCCATCGCGCATGCCCTCGACCGCGCGGCCGAGACGCTCGGCATCGATTACCTGGGCGGCTTCTCCGCGCTCGTCCAGAAGGGCATCGGTGACGCCGACCGCCGCGTCATCCAGTCCATCCCCCAGGCGCTCGCCACCACGAGCCGCGTCTGCTCCAGCGTCAACGTCGCCAGCCTGCGCGCCGGCATCAACATGGATGCCGTGCTCATGGCGGCTCAGACCATCATCGATGCCGCCAAGCTTACGGCAGATGAGGATTCCGTTGGCGCCTCCAAGTTTGTCTGCTTTGCCAACATGGTCGAGGACTCCCCGTTTATGGCGGGCGCCGTCCACGGCGGTGGCGAGGCCGACGCCGTCATCAACGTAGGCGTCTCGGGCCCCGGCGTTATGGCCGCAGCCCTGGAGACGCTGCCCGACTCCGCCTCGATGATGGAGGTTGCCGAGAAAATCAAGCAGACCGCCTTTAAGATCACCCGCGCCGGCGAGCTCATGAGCCGCGAGGCCGCCCATCGCCTGGGTGTCGAGAAGGGCATTGTCGACCTGTCGCTGGCTCCCACGCCCGCCATCGGCGACTCCGTCGCACGCATCCTCGAGATCATCGGTGTTGGCACCTGCGGTGGCCCGGGCACGACCTGCGCGCTCGCCATGCTCAACGATGCCGTCAAGAAGGGCGGCGTCATGGCCAGCTCCAGCGTGGGCGGTCTCTCCGGCGCCTTTATCCCCGTGTCCGAGGATGCCGGCATGATCGCCGCCGTCGAGGCCGGTGCGCTTTCGCTCGAGAAGCTCGAGGCTATGACCTGCGTGTGCTCCGTTGGCCTGGACATGATCGCCATCCCCGGCGACACCCCGGTCGAGACCATCGCCGGCATCATCGCCGACGAGATGGCCATCGGCGTCATCAACAACAAGACCACGGCCGTCCGCGTGATTCCTGCCATCGGCAAGGGCGTGGGCGACTGCGTCGAGTACGGTGGCTTGTTCGGCCGTGCGCCCATCATGCCGGTGAACCCCAACGCCGGCACCGTGCTTGCCCACCGCGGTGGACGCTTCCCGGCGCCGCTGAACTCGCTGAAGAACTAGCTGAGGGGTTCGGGCGAGGAGCCCCGGGGAGGGCAAATATATAAGGTCGCCTGCTCGGACAGTCCTGACTCGCACGGAGAGCACATTAA
>CABRLT010000182.1 GCA_902471785.1 uncultured Collinsella sp. | reverse complement strand
GCCTGGAAAAGCGCTGCCGCGAGGACGGCTATGCGCTCTTCATTACCAGCTCGGGCGGCAGCGCCGATGACGATCTGGAGCTGCTGCGCCAGCTGGTGACGCGCGGCGTTGATGGCGTCTTTCTGGTGGTGGGTGACGAGTTTTCCGATGACCGTGCCCTGCGCGAAGAGGTCAGCCATCTGCCCATCCCGGCCGTAATGGTCGACCGCGCCATTGAAGGGCTCGAGTGCGACAAGGTGATGTTCGATCACGAGATGGGCGGCTATATGGCTACGCGCTATCTGGTTGAGCAGGGACATCGTCGCATTGCCTGTCTCGTTAACGCGCGTCGTTCCAATACGGGCCGTAAGCGCCTTGCCGGCTACGAGCGCGCGCTGCGCGAGGTAGGCCTTCCCATCGACGCGCGCCTAGAGTTTGAGAGCGAGTATTACATTCCGAGTGCATACGAAGCATCGGAGGCGGTGCTCGCAACTGATGCCACCGCTGTGTTCGCAAGTTCGGACAACATTGCCCTTGGTCTGCTCAAGCGCTTACACGAGATGGGGAAGAGCATTCCGGGCGACATTTCGGTGGTGAGTTACGACAACTCGGCCGCCGACGTTCTCTTTGAGCCGGCGCTGACCGCGATTGAGCAGGATCCTGGTATCCTCGCGGAGCATGCTTTTGGCTGCATGTCCAAGCGCCTTGCCGGTAGGGGCGGTAGACGTGCCGAAGAAGTCGTTCTGGAGCCGGCGCTTATCGTGAAGGGCAGCGTGCTCGATCTTACCGAACACAACTAAACACGTTACTGATTTGTATATCACGAATATGAAGGACTTGTGACAAATGATGCCGCAGGTCGATGTCTTGTTTTGCTGATTTAGAAGCAAATTGGAATGCTAAAACGTTTTATCATGGTGATAAAACGTTTTAGCAAATATACTAGTCCCAACGAAAGGTTGCCGTATCGGAGGGCGACCGTGCAGCGAAGGGACATAAACAATGGCTAAAACACTGGGAACGCCGTGGCAAAAACTGGGACACGAGGTGCCCGCTTCCGAGCTCGAGGGTGTCGATCTGTATTGGCGCGCTTCGAACTACCTGTCCGTCGGCCAGATCTACCTTCGCTCCAACCCGCTGATGCGTACCGACTTTGTCGACGAGAAGACCGGTGAGACGCGCGATTTCGGTCGTCCGGACGTCAAGCACCGCCTGGTTGGCCACTGGGGCACCACGCCTGGCATCAACTTCCTGTTCGGCCACGTCAACCGCCTCATTGCCGACCATAACCAGAACGCCATCTTCCTGATGGGTCCCGGTCACGGTGGTCCCGCCGGTACCGCCCAGTCGCTGCTCGACGGCACCTACCGCGAGATTCGCCCCGACATCACCGATGATGAGGCCGGCCTGCAGAAGTTCTTCCGCCAGTTCTCCTACCCCGGCGGCATTCCGAGCCACTTTGCGCCCGAGACGCCCGGCTCCATCCACGAGGGCGGCGAGCTCGGCTACACGCTCAGCCACGCTTACGGTGCCGTCATGGACAACCCGAGCCTGCTGGCCGTTGCCGTGGTGGGCGACGGCGAGTCCGAGACCGGCCCGCTTGCCACCTCTTGGCAGTCTAACAAGCTCGTGAACCCGGCAACCGACGGTATCGTCCTGCCGATCCTGCACCTCAACGGCTACAAGATCGCCAACCCCACCATCCTCGCCCGCGTGTCCGACGAAGAGCTCACCAAGTTCTTTGAGGGCATGGGCTATAAGCCGCACTTCTTTGTCGCCGGCTTTGACGACGAGAGCCACGCAAGCATTCATGCGCGTTTCGCTGCCCTGTTTGAGCAGGTCTTTGACGAGATCTGTGACATCAAGGCCACCGCGCAGGCCCAGGCCGCCTCAGGCGAGACCGTGGTTCGCCCGGCCTACCCCATGATTGTGTTCCGTACGCCCAAGGGCTGGACTTGCCCCAAGCACATCGACGGCAAGAAGACCGAGGACTCCTGGCGCGCGCATCAGGTGCCGCTGGCGAGTGCCAAGGACACCCACGAGCACTTCCGCGTGCTGCGCGAGTGGCTGCGTTCCTACAAGCCCGAGGAGCTCTTTACGCCCGAGGGCCAGGTGCGCCCCGAGGTGACGGCCTTTATGCCGACCGGCGAGCTGCGCATCGGCGCCAACCCCAACGCGAACGGCGGTAAGGTGCGTCGCGAGCTCGAGCTGCCCGATATTCATGCCCACGAGGTCCCCGTCGCAACTAAGGGTCATGGCTGGGGCTCCACCGAGGCAGCCCGCGTCTTTGGTGAGTACACTGCCGACGTTCTGGCCAAGAACATGGATGATTTCCGCATCTTTGGTCCCGACGAGACCGCGTCCAACCGCCTGCAGGCTGCCTACAAGGTGACCAAGAAGCAGTGGGACGCCGGCTTCTACGAGGACGAGGCCAACGACGAGCTGCTGGCAGGCTCCGGTAAGGTCGTCGAGCAGCTGTCCGAGCACCAATGCGAGGGCTTCCTCGAGGCCTACGTGCTCACTGGCCGTTCCGGCGTGTGGAGCTCCTACGAGAGCTTTGTCCATGTGGTCGACTCCATGGTCAACCAGCACTGCAAGTGGCTCGAGGCTACCAAGCGCGAGATTCCGTGGCGTGCCCCCATCAGCGGCCTTAACATTTTGCTGTCGAGCCACGTCTGGCGTCAGGACCACAACGGCTTCTCGCATCAGGACCCCGGCTTTATCGACCTGCTGCTCAACAAGGCCAACGACACGCACATCGTAAACGCCTACTATCCGGCCGACGCCAACATGGCTCTCGCCGTGGCCGAGCGCGTCTATCAGTCCACTGACTGCGTCAACGCCATCTTCTGCGGCAAGCAGCCTGCTCCGACCTTCCAGACGGTCGACGAGGCCAAGGCGGAGCTCGCCGAGGGCGTTGCGACCTGGGAGTGGGCATCGACCGCCGATTCGCTCGCCGAGGCCGACGTCGTGGTCGCCACCTGCGGTGACGTGCCGACGCTTGAGGCTCTGGCTGCAACCGACATGCTGCGCGAGCTGGGCATCAAGGTATGGTTCGTCAACGTGGTCGACCTGCTCAAGATCCAGAACGTCTGCGAGAACGACCAGGCTCTCAGTGACGAGCGCTGGGCTGAGCTGTTCGGCTGCGGCGATAAGCCCGTCCTCTTCGCGTTCCACGCCTATGCCGGCACGATTCGCCGTCTGATTTGGAACCGCCCCGGCCACGATGCCTTCCGCGTCCACGGCTACGAGGAGAAAGGCTCCACGACAACGCCGTTCGACATGCTGCGCCTGAACAACATGGATCGTTGGGCCCTGGCCGCCGACGTGCTGCGCATGGTCGACGCCGACAAGTTTGCAGAGCAGATTGATGAGTGGGAGGCCTTCCGCACCGAGGCCTTTGAGTTCGCGTGCGACGAGGGCTTCGATCACCCGGCCTTTACCGACTGGGTCTGGCCCGACGCCGCAGCCGCAACCGCTGCCGACGGCGCGCTCTCCGCAACGCAGATGACCGCGGGCGACAACGAGTAGCATCCGGGACGGTCTCGCGCTGGGGCCGCCTC
>CABRLT010000181.1 GCA_902471785.1 uncultured Collinsella sp. | reverse complement strand
AGCGGGCTGATGTAGATCAATCGTGCCCACGCGACATGAATACGCATGGCAATCTGATGTTATCTAACATCAGATTGCCATGCGTATTGGGTATACTGGTGTAAAAGACGAGGGCGAGGAGGTCGCAAATGTCTACAGCAACAGTTAAGCCTACGACGGTTCGAATCGAAGAGGGGCTCAAGGAGCAGGCGACTGAGTTCTTGGATTCGGTCGGCCTCAGCCTCAATTCCTATCTCAATCTTGCTGTTCGGCAGCTGGTAAATCAGCGAAAGATTCCTTTTGAGATTGTAGGAAGGGCGGAGGTGCCCAACGAGGTGACGAGGCGCGCCATGGTGATCGCCGAGGCTCATGAGCTGGGGATTTTGCCGGACGATAGCCTGTCATTCAATAACGCTGATGAGCTTATGTCATTCCTCGATGAGGAATAGCGATGTTCGAGATTAAAGTCGAGGCTCAATTTAAGGTGGACTACAAACGAACGATGCGCATGCATCCGCAGCTAAAAAGTGAGTTTAAAGCGGCGGTTGCAGAGCTTGTGGCTCATGGGTCACTTCCGGCGGAGTATGGCGCCCACGAGCTCTCAAACCCGGGCGGAAACTACAACGGCCACATCGATTTCCACCTATCCGATGGCTTGGTCGATGTGGTCGTTCTTTATCTTCCCCATAAGACTAACCCAGTGATTAGGCTGGTGAGAATGGGCACTCATCAGGAACTGTTTCAGGGTCCGCTGGGCTGATCGCCGATTTCTAAGTTGCGGTGGAATAGGGATTGATTTGCGGCTGATAAGCCAAAAACAGTTCCTATTCCACCGCAAGTGGTAAAGGTGCCCCTAGTGGATGGGCTGGTAACGAGGGCAGTAGCTGATGGCGATGGCGTCGACGCCTACATGGGTGGCGATGGTGCAGCCGATGGGGCCGGTGCCGGCGTCCACGTAGTCCCGGCCTGCGAGCGCTTGGCTGACGAGCTTTTGCTCCTCAGCGGCGCCGGTCGTGAGTACGCGCACGCTGGAGCCCGGATGCTCGGCCAAAAATGCGAGGCAATCGGTCATGGTGTTGGCAACGATGCGCTTGGCGCCGCGGCCCTTTTTGACGGCCTTGATCTCGCCCGATTTCCACTCCGGCGAAACGGCCAGGCGAATGTTGAGCATCTGCGTCAACTGGCCGGCGAGCTTGGGCGCGCGGCCGTTCTTAACGAGGTTCTCGAGCGTGCGCGGAATCAGCAACAGGTGGGCGTCGGGCAGGGTCGCGCGGATCTGCGCCTCGGTCTCGTCCAGGCTGCGGCCGTCCTCGCGCATGGCCAGCGCGTACTCCACCAGCAGGCCCTCGGCGCCCGAGCCGGTGCGCGAATCGATGCAGCGCACGTCGAGCTCGTGGGTTTCGGCCGTCAGGCATGCGTTGGCATAGCAGGCGGACCACTCGCTGCATAGCGAGATAAAGATCGCGCTATCGTGGCCGTCGGCGCGTACGCGGTCGAAGAGTGCCTTGAACTCGCCGGCGCTCGGCTGCGAGGTGTGCGGCAGCTGCTCGGAGCCGGCCATGCGCGCGACGTATTCCTCGGCAGTAATCTGCACCTGGTCGAGCAGGTCCTCGCCCTCGATAATCACATGCAGCGGAATCACGTAAATGCCGAGCTCTTGGGCGCGGGCGGGGGAGATGTCCGACGTGGAGTCGGTTATGATGGCAAAAGACATAATTGCACCTTTCGTTGGGGCGCGACGGCGCCGCCTTCTGAGAGCAAAGTGCGACAAGTATAGTGGAGTTGCTCTACATTGCTAGGTTCAATTGTTGAATAGTCAACAGTTTGAAGTGTCGGTGTGGAAATCGTCAACTGGGGAAGAGGGATGCCGATGGAGGCGCTGGAGATATGCAAGCGGCCGGTCGTGCTGTTTGATTTTGATGGCACGGTGGCCGATACGGGTCGGGCGGTGATGACCTCGACGCGCAAGACGCTGGCTGCACGCGGGTTTTCGGAGGCGCAGATGGGTGACCTGCGTGATTTTGACGGCACGGTGGCAGATACGGGTCGGGCGGTGATGACCTCGACGCGCAAGACGCTTTCCGCGCGCGGGTTTTCGGAAGCGCAGATGGGTGATCTGCGCCGCATGATCGGGCCGCCCCTGTGGAAGAGCTTTCACGACTTTTACGGCTTTTCCCGCGAGGAGTCGCTTGTGGTGGCCGATGAGTACCGCGCCTTTTTTGATGAACTGGGACCGGAGGAGTATCCCGTGTTCAATGGGGTCCCCGAGCTGCTGGATGGGTTGGTCGCCCAAGGCAAACGTATGGCCGTGGCGACGTCGCGCATGGAGGCCAAGTGCATCGACATGGTGCGTGAGCTCGGGCTCTCTCAGTTTGAGGCGGTGATTGGCATGAATCCGCCGCAGGGACGCGAGACCAAGGCCGATTCGGTCCGCGATGCCCTGGCGGCGCTCGGCGCGACGGCCGACGATGCCGTGATGATCGGCGATCGCTTTAACGATGTGGAGGGCGCGCACGCGATGGGCGTGCCGTGCATCGGCATCTATTCGGGCGCGGCGGCGCCGGACGAGCACGAGGCGGCGGGTGCCGATGCGGTGGTGCACTCGGTGGCCGAGCTTGCTAAACTTTTCGCTATCTAATGACGTAATGTGAGGGGCGAGCTTGCTAAACTTTTCGCTATATAAGTATTTGATGTGAGGGGCGGGCACGCTCGCCGCTCATTGGTAAGGAGGTCGTCCATGAATCAGGTGGAGCAGAGCGTTGCCGAATATGTCGACGAGGTCTGGGAAGATGTCGTCGCCGATATCGAGCAGCTGGTGAGCTATCCGTCTGTGGCCGTTGCTGCCGATGCGGAGCCCGGTGCGCCGTTTGGCCGCCCGGTCCGTGATGCGCTCGATTGCGCGCTCGGCATTGCGCAAAAGCTCGGCTACCAGACGAGCGATGACGAGGGCTTTGTGGGCATCGCCGATATTCCGGGTCGCGGCGATAAGCAGCTCGCGACTATCTGCCATGTGGACGTGGTGCCTGCCGGCCCCGGCTGGAATACCGACCCATTTGCGATGGAGCGTCGCGAGGGCTGGCTGCTCGGCCGCGGCGTGATCGACGACAAGGGCCCGGCGGTGCTGTCGCTCTACGCTGGCGCTTATCTGCTCAAACACGGCATTGTGCCGCGCTATACCTTCCGCGCGCTGCTGGGCTGCGATGAGGAAGTGGGCATGTCCGACGTTCACCATTATCTGGAGAACCACGCAGACCCCGACTTTCTGTTTACGCCCGATGCCGAGTTCCCGGTCTGCAATGCCGAGAAGGGCCAGTTTGGGGCGACATTTGTGAGCTCCAAGATCGACGGCGGTCGTATTGTGTCCTGGAGCGGTGCCGAGGCGAGCAACGCCATTCCGTCGCAGTCTATCTGCGAGCTTGCGATTGACGCCGATGAGCTGCCGGCACCGGTCGAGAACGCCGACCGCCTGGAGATCACAGCACTCGACAACGGACATGCCCAGATTTTCGCCCACGGCATTGGCGGTCATGCCTCGATGCCCGAGGGAACGATCAATGCCGTTGGCCTCATC
>CABRLT010000180.1 GCA_902471785.1 uncultured Collinsella sp. | reverse complement strand
CCGATCGTAGAGCTGGAACCGTCGGAAAGACCCATGGTGTTGGGACCCTTGGGATCCTTGCCGGCATCGACGCGCTCCATCATTTCCTTGAGCTCGTCCTCGTAGACAAAGACGTAGCTCACACCGTCGATCATGGTGCTGTCGTCGGCGTACGAGGGCAGGTTGGCCGAGTAGATACCGTCGACATCCATACCGCGCATGGCGTTGACCGTAGCCACGATATCCTGAACGCTCATATCGGTTACGAGCATATCGGACAGCGAATTAACCAGGCCAAAGATCTTCGTGGCATCGAAGTTATTGAGAATCTGGTTGGCAAGGGCGCCAAGCACCTGACGCTGGTGGCGCATGCGCGTGTAATCGCCGTCGGCATAGGTGTAGCGGCAGCGGGCATAGGTAAGGGCGGTGGCACCGTCCATATGCTGCTGGCCAGCGGTAATCTTAATATCCAGGTGCTCGGGGTCGTCAACATCATCGGTTGCGTTAATGTCGATACCGCCAACCGAATCAATCAGCGCCTGCATACCGTCGAAGCTGACCTCGGCATAGTGGGAAATCTGAACACCGCACAGCTCGTTGACCGCCTCGACCATGGCCTCGGCGCCGCCAACGGTATGGCAGGCGTTGATCTTCATGGTCTCGCCCTTGTACTCGACCTTGGTGTCGCGCGGAACGGAAATGAGCGTCGCCTGCTTTTGCGTGGGGTCGATGCGTGCCAGGATAATCGAGTCGGCACGGTACGTATCCTCGCCCGGACGGCCGTCGGTGCCAAGGAGCAGCACGTAGAACGGATCCTTTGCCTCATCGGTGTCAACCAGAACCCGACGCAGATTGTCGGTAATGACATTAGAATCGCCGAGCTTGCCCATAATGGTGGCAAACCACAGGCCGGCAGCGGTAGTGGCACTCAGTAGCACGCCAAGCACGGCAATGAGCGCGACGTGACGAATCGTGTGGCTACGACGACGTTGACGAGCGCGCTCGGAATAGCGAGCCACGTTATCGCGACTGTAGATCTTGGCCTGCGCACCAGTTGAGGGTCTTCGGGTGGTGGTATCCGCGAGGGGCTTTTTATTAAACATAGGCAACCTGTATTAGTAGATGACGGGATCGGGGACGGTAGCATGCTCGACATGCGCGCCGAGCGCCTGCAGCTTTTCGACAAACTGCTCGTAGCCGCGCTTGATGTGATGGATGGCCGAAACCTCGGTCGTCCCGTCGGCGATCAAGCCCGCTACGACGAGGGCCGCTCCGCCACGCAGATCGGGCGAGGTAACCTGTGCACCCGAGAAGCCCTTGACGCCATGAATCATGGCATGATGGCTCTCGATACGAATGTCGGCACCCATGCGCACCAGCTCAGAGGCGAACATAAAGCGATTCTCGAAGATGTTCTCGGTAATAACGGAACTGCCGTCGGCGAGAGCGGAGAGCACCATAATCTGCGCCTGCATGTCCGTCGGGAAGCCGGGGAACGGAAGCGTTTGGATGTCGACCGGCTTGATACGCTCGGCACGGTTCACATGGACGCCATCCTCGACGCGCTCGCAGTCGATACCCATGAGCTCCATCTTCTTGAGCACCATGCCCAAGTGAATGGGGCAAAAGCCCGTGACATCGACACCACGATCGTCGGCCATCAACGCACCGGCAACGATAAAGGTACCGGCCTCGATGCGGTCGCCCACTACGCGATGGGTAACAGGATGCAGTTCTTCCACGCCCTCGATGGTCACGACAGGCGTACCGGCGCCAACAATCTTGGCGCCCATCTCGTTGAGCATGTTGGCGAGATCGACGATCTCGGGCTCGCGAGCGGCATTATCGATAACCGTGGTGCCCTGAGCGCGCACGGAGGCCATGATGAGGTTCTCGGTGGCGCCGACGCTGGCGAACTCGAGCGTGACGGTCGTGCCGCGCAGACCCTGGGGCGCGCTGGCGTTGATGTAGCCGTGGGCGGTATCGAACTCGACGCCCAAGGCCTCAAGACCCAAGATATGCATATCGATCTTGCGGGCGCCCAGGTTGCAGCCGCCGGGCATGGCGATCTTGGCGCGATGGAAACGGCCCAGCAGGGGCCCCATCACAGCCGTGGAAGCGCGCATCTTGGCAACGAGCTCGTAGGGAGCCTCCCAGGAATCGACCTGAGAGGTATCGATCTCGAGCGTGTGCTCGTCGAGAACATCGATCGTAGCGCCCATGCCCTTGAGCACCTTGCCCATCACGTGGACATCGGAAATATCGGGCACGTTCTGCAGCGTCGTCTTGCCCGGCGCCAGAAGCGTTGCCGCCATAAGTTTGAGTGCGGAGTTCTTGGCGCCCGAGACAGGCACGGAACCTCCGATGGCGTGGCCACCCTCAACGCGGATAATATCCAAGGTCTACCCTTTCAAAAAGCATGCCCGGGGTGGCTGGGCCATCCCGGGCATGATGTGTTCGCAAATGGTCGAACGCTAAATCGTTTGACTATTGGGCAAGCTTGAGCTTACACCATGCGATTTCATTATAGAGGTAGGCGCGGCGTGCATCATCCTCCGACAAATTACCCAGCTTCTCTTCAAAACCTTGAATATCAGCTTTAAGCTTGTCGGCATCGACGGTCGCCAAATCGCAAGCGCGCTCGGCGAGAACGGTCACGACATCGTCCGCAACCTGGGCATAGCCGCCGGCCACGGCAAACGTGTGGTCGACAGTGCCCATGGCCTTATCGGAAACGCGAACGTAACCGCGGTCGATCGTGCAGATCTCGCTGGAGTGAGCAGGCAGAACGCCAAACTCGCCATCCGTGGACGGAATCGACACAAACGCAGCGTCGCCCTCATAGGCGCAGCTCACGGGGCACACGATGCGGATACGCATAACCTACTTCTCCCCCATCTTGCGGGCGCGCTCGCGCACGTCCTCAATCGTGGAAGCATAGCGGAAAGCCTGCTCGGGCAGGTCATCGGCCTTGCCGTCGACAATCTCGGCGAAAGAGCGGACGGTATCCTCGACGCGGACGTAGACACCGGGGTTGCCGGTGAACTTCTCGGCGACGTGGAAGGACTGCGAGAGGAACTGCTGAATCTTACGGGCACGGTTGACCGTAAGGCGCTGCTCCTCGGACAGCTCGTCCATACCCAGAATGGCGATGATGTCCTGAAGGTCGGAGTACTCCTGCAGAAGCTCCTGGACCTTGACGGCGACACGGTAGTGCTCCTCGCCGACGATCGAGGGATCGAGAGCGTCGGAGGAAGATGCGAGCGGGTCGATAGCCGGGAACAGGCCGAGCGACGAAATGCTACGCGAAAGAACCGTGGTGGCGTCGAGGTGCGTAAACGTTGTGGCAGGCGCCGGGTCGGTCAGGTCGTCTGCGGGGACGTAGACAGCCTGGACGGAGGTAATGGAGCCCGTCTTGGTCGAGGTAATGCGCTCCTGGAGGTCGCCCATCTCGGTTGCCAGCGTGGGCTGGTAACCAACGGCGGACGGCATACGGCCCAGCAGTGCGGAAACCTCGGAACCTGCCTGGGAGAAGCGGAAGATGTTGTCGATGAACAGCAGAACGTCCTGGCCACGATC
>CABRLT010000179.1 GCA_902471785.1 uncultured Collinsella sp. | reverse complement strand
CGGCCCGCTTGGGATCGCGCTTAGATTCACAAGGTTGCGGCAGTCGGTGCCCTACTTTGCGTCGTAGGCCTCGGCATCCCACCAGTCGAGCTGGGCGATGTTGTCGCGGATGTGCTGGCAGCTCTTGTGGAAGCCCTCGAGCTCGTACTCGGACAGATCGAGCGTGTAGACCTCCTCGACGCCCTCGGCGCCGATCACACACGGCAGGGACGTGAAGATGCCCTCCTCGCCATACTGGCCGGTCATGAGCGTGGAGGCGGAAAGCACGGCGTGCTCGTTGTGCAGCACGGCAGCACAGACGCGCGCGGCGGAGTTGGCGACGGCGTACTCGGTGCACTGCTTGCCCTGGTAGGTCACATAGCCGCCCTTGCGCGCGAGCTCCTCGACCTCCATGTGGTCAAAGGCGTACTTGTCGGGGTTCTCGGCCTGAAGCTCGTTAAGGCTCTTGCCGGCGATGGTTGCGGCCTTAAAGGCGGCAAGTTGGCTAAAGCCGTGCTCGCCGATCATGTAGGCGTCGATGGACTTGGGGCTCACGCCGACCTTCTTGGAGATCTCGGTGCGCAGGCGGGCGGAGTCCAGGCCGCAGCCCGAGCCGATGATCTTCTTGGGATCGTAGCCGGTCAGGTGCCACAGCTCGGTGCATACGACGTCGCAGGGGTTGGAGATGCTCACGAAGATGCCGTCAAAGCCGGCGTCGACGATGCGCTTGGCAAAGGTGCGGGCGGCGTCGGTGGTAAAGAACAGCTCGCCGTCGCGGTTGCCGGCGGCCAGCGCGACCTTGCCGGCGGCGTTGACGATGACGTCGCAGCAGGCCAGCTCCTCGTAGTGGTCGTAGCAGTTGACGATTTTGGTGTTGTACGGGACAAACGAAAGGGAGTCGCGCAGGTCCTGGACCTCGGACGTCACCTTGGCCTCGTTGATATCGCACAGGTACAGTTCATCGGCAATGCCCTGCATGAGCAGGCTGTTGGCGACATGTGCTCCTACGTGGCCCTGGCCGACCACACCGATCTTACGCGTCTGGTACATATATGTATCCTTTCGGCCGAGTTTTTCGCGTCGAACCATTGTAGCGTTCTGCTGCTACTTTGCCAGGCTAAAGTGTCGTAGATTTTGGGACATGCCTTAATCTCTACTTTTGGAGTGATTTGGGCCGCTGACGGTGTCTCGGGGCGATGTGCTCGCGCGGATGGGGCCGGTCGTTGTACCATAGCTGCAACTGACTCGTAAGGAGCATCCATGCCCATTCGCATCCCCGACGCCCTCCCTGCTGCCGCGCAGCTCGAGAGCGAGAACATCTTTGTCATGACCGAGTACCGCGCGCTGCACCAGGACATCCGTCCGCTGCGCGTGCTCATCCTCAACCTCATGCCCACCAAAATCGCCACCGAGACGCAGATCATGCGCAAGCTCTCCAACACGCCGCTGCAGGTGGAGGTGGACCTGCTGCGCACCAAGACGCACGAGGCCACGCACGTAAGCGCCGGCCACCTGGAGACGTTCTACCGTACGTTCGACGACATCCGCGACATCCACTACGACGGCCTGATCATCACGGGCGCGCCGGTGGAGCAGATGCCGTTCGAGGAGGTCGACTACTGGCCCGAGCTCTGCCAGATCATGGACTGGTCCACCACGCACGTGCACTCCACGCTGCACATTTGCTGGGGCGCGCAGGCTGGCCTGTACCACCATTACGGTATTCAGAAGTACGATTTACCGGCCAAGGCGAGCGGCGTGTTTGAGCATCATCTGGTGAAGCCGCAGAGCCCGCTGGTCCGTGGCTTTGACGACCGCTTCTACGCCGTTCACTCGCGCAACACCGATGTGCGCCGCGAGGACGTGGAGGCCGAGCCTCAGCTCGAGGTCGTGGCCGTGTCCGACGAGGTGGGCCTGTACATCGTCAAGTCGACCGACAGCCGTCGCTTCTTTGTATTTGGCCACCCCGAGTACGATACCGACACGTTGCGCCTGGAGTACGAGCGCGACGTGAAGCGCGGGCTCAACCCTCAGGTGCCGGCGCATTACTTCCCGGGTGACGACCCCACCGCCGAGCCGCGCAACGTCTGGCGCAGCCAAGCTCAGTTGCTCTACACCAACTGGCTCAACTATTACGTCTACCAGACCACGCCCTACGACCTGGCCCGCGCCGGCGAGGAGCATTAGGCTGCGATGGTACTGCTATAGCCGTGGCTGATGTGGCGGCGGTTAGGCGCTGATGATGTTGGGCAGCGGCAGGTCGTGGGCATCGGTGGGGATGTGGTCGACGCGCTGTTCGTCGAAGGCGATGCCGACGATTTGACATACGGGTGAGAGCATGGGCAGGTAGCGGTCGTAGCAACCGCCGCCGTAGCCCAGGCGCGCGCCGGTTTGATCGAAGGCCACGAGCGGCGCAACAATCATGTCGAATGCTTCGGCAGGCACGATAGGGAAGCGGCTGCTGTCGATGTCCGTGGCTGCGAAGGCCCGCGTGGGGTGGACGATAAACGGTGCCACGGACGCATCGTCGGCGGCAACTGCCCGCATGCACATGCGCTGGCCACAAGCTGCGGCATCAATTGCCGAGAGCATGCACGGATAGGCCACGCGCCAGCCGCGTTTGGCGGCCGCAGCGGCAAACGCGGCAGGGTCTGCCTCGGAACCCATTGCGGCATAGACGGCAACGGTGCGCGACGCCGCGGCATCCAAGCGATCCGACAGCTCAACCAGCCGTGCACAGATATCAGCAGACTTCGCTGCCCGCACATTCAAATCGAGAGCATCGCGCCGAGCAATCACCGCCCTCCGCAACTCAGCCTTATCCATCCCAGCCTCCTCTAGCAAACCTGCCAAAAAGGGACAGGTTTATTTTGGCAGGTTTTATCTGGGCAAACAGCGAAAACCACCACGAAGGGAACACAGGCACCCTCGTAGTGGTTTTGATGGCGACTCGTCTCTATTACAACGCCGCGGCGATTGCTTCGGCCACAAATTTGTTAAGCGATTCACCCTTCTTTGCCGCCGCCAGTGCTGCCTGCTTGTGAAGCTCGGAGCCTGTTCTCACATTGAATGAGCCCTTAAAAGCCCGCTCTGGTTCCTTGCCCTTTTCGGCACAAAACTCAAGGTAATCGTCGACGGCGTCGTGGAAGCATCGCTCCACTTCTTCAACCGTGGAGCCTTCAAATACAATTGCGTCCCTAATGCCGGCGACCATACCTGTCAGCACGTGCTGTTCGGCATCGAACTCGACCGGGGCGAAATAACCCTTGTAAGCCAAAACGTTACTCATGGCTGCCTCCGACATCTTGTAGAAATCGAACGATGTTTCGGATGGTTTCCGCCGTCAATTCGTCAGATGGATGGGGTGCGTGCATCACGAACATTCTGCCGTCCGATGGCCTGTAGAAGCGAATGCGCGATCCGGATGTCCTGCCTTTGTTGTCCATTTCAAAGCCATATGAAGCCATAACTTTAAGAAAGTCAGCAAATCTATACGTTGAAGGACGGCTAAGCAGCTGGGCGATGAGTTTGTCGATCCGAGTCATCCTGCCTCACATCCCGCAACTATATTATAGTTGCAATTTAATCCCGAAGCAATCACCCATACTATAGAACACATGTACGTATAGAACAAGTGTTCGAACC
>CABRLT010000178.1 GCA_902471785.1 uncultured Collinsella sp. | reverse complement strand
ACGGCCTAGGAGGCGGCTGGTTGGCTGGCTTAAAACCTAGCGCGTGAAATGACGCCCCACGCTATTCAGCGCGCTTGATAGGATGACGAACCACGGTCTTAAGTTTCTCCGGTGCGCATTTGCGTGGATCGGAGAGATAGATTTCGTGATGTAAACGGGTGCCTGAGAAGTCGGGAACATAGCCCAGCTCGGTCGTGTATTCATGCATAGCGTCTACGGTCGCCGGTTCGTTGTCGTAGGGCCCGGTGTGCATGCATTGAACGCAGAGACCCTCGTCAACTTTAAGCAGTTCGACGGCGGAAAAGTCCAGTTTCTTTTTGGTCGTGGCTTCCGCGACTGCCCAGTCAAAGTCATCTCGGGTGACGAAATCGGGCAGGCGAATGCACGAGATAAAGTTGAAATCGTCCTTGCGTACATAATCGATGTCGCCGCTCGGGGAGTCTTGCCACCAGAAACCCTCGAGCGGCGGTACCACAAAGTCGAAATAGCCCTTGATACTCCTTGAGCCTTTCTTCGACATCTTGACGGTATAGGCGATGCCGTAAAGCAGCGGCAGGGCGTTTTGATACTCGCCACCTTCGGTATTTGGGTCGCCCTTTCCGCGAACGGCAACGTAGCTCATAGGCGGGACAGTTACGATGCTCGGCTTGCTTGCAGGTTTGTAGAGCTCCTTGCATTCCTTCTTAAAGTCGAACGCCATGTTGGCCGCCTTTCTGCGTATTGGCCTGCTTAGATAGCGGAATCATATCATAGAAACGAACAGCTGTTCGAATGATTTGGCTGACAGATTGAGATGCGTGCGTTGTGTTTGGCGGTCGGCCTGACCCCATCGATGATTTCTCTGCCTCCCCGGCGCCTCATCTATAGCTGCCGTTTCCCCATATAGAACCTGCCAAAATAAACCCGTCCCTTTTTAGTCGGTGCGAAATGGGTAATACTAAAGAGTTATCCGACCAGATGGGAACCGATCGATGGCTTATATCGAATTCAAAGACGTCATCAAGGCATACGGCGAGGGCGACGCCCGCATTCACGCACTCGACGGCGCGAGCTTTACGGTCGAGCGCGGCGAGCTCGCCATCATTTTGGGTGCTTCGGGTGCCGGCAAGACCACGGCGCTCAACATTCTGGGCGGCATGGATACGGCGACCTCCGGCACCGTGACGGTGGACGGGCGCGACGTGAGCTCCGCCAACGAGGCTCAGCTCGTGGAATACCGCCGCGCCGATGTCGGCTTTGTCTTCCAGTTCTACAATCTGGTCCCCAACCTGACGGCGCTCGAAAATGTTGAGCTTGCGGCGCAAATCTGCCCCGATTCGCTCGATGCCGAGCAAACGCTTTGCCAGGTTGGCTTGGGTGAGCGCCTCGCCAACTTCCCCGCGCAGCTTTCGGGCGGCGAGCAGCAGCGCGTGTCCATTGCCCGCGCACTGGCAAAGAACCCCAAGCTGCTTTTGTGCGACGAGCCCACGGGCGCACTTGACTATAAAACCGGCAAGCAGATCTTGCAGCTGCTGCAGGACACTTGCCGCAAGCAGGGCATTACGGTCATCATCATCACCCACAACTCCGCGCTGGCGCCCATGGCCGATCGCCTGATCCGCTTTAAGAACGGTCGCGTGGAGAGCGAGACGGTCCAGCAAAATCCCGTGCCTATCGAGACGATCGAGTGGTAGCGCCCATGGACCAAGACCGCCAAAACAGCCTACGCCGCGACGCGCAGAACACGGAGCGCGAGCAGGATTTTACGACCTACCGCACTGCCCAAAGCTCAAACGATATGGTGCCGACGGTTTTTCGCCGTGGCATCTACCGCACAATCCGAGGCAGTCTTAAGCGCTTTTTGTCAATCGTGGTCATCACCGCGCTTGGCGTGAGCGTGATGTGCGGCCTTAAGGCGGGTTGTGAGGACCTGTGTGATTCGGTTGATGCCTACTTCGACCAGCAAAATGTCTATGACATTAACGTGCAGTCGACCTATGGCCTGACTGACGATGATCTCGACGCCATACAAGAGGTCGATGGCGTCGAAACGGCCGAGGGCATCTACACCGAGACCGCCTACACCGCCGTGGGCACAACGCGCGAGCGCGTGGTCGTGCAGAGTCTCTCCAAGGAGAACATCGATCAGCCGGTGCTCGTGAACGGCGATTTGCCCGAGAGCGCTGATGAAGTCGCGGTGACTTCGAAGTTCCTGAAGGCATCGGGCAAGAAAATCGGCGATACGGTGAGTTTTGCCGCCAATGACGCGAGCTCGTCCAATCAAAGCGCCAAGGACCAGTTTGCCGCGGGCGATTACACCATTACGGCTGAGGTCCTCGACCCCACTGATGTAAGTTCTGACTCGACAGTCAACGCCTTTCGCGCTGCTTCGGCGGCGGACTATAAGTTCTATGTGAGCGAGGACGCCGCGACATCTTCTTCCTACTCCGCGGTCCACGTGATCGTCGAGGGAGCCAAGAGCCTCAACTCCTATTCGGATTCCTACGCGGCAAAGATCAATGAGGTCAAGGGCAATATCGAGAAGATCCGCGAGGAGCGTGAGAAGGCGCGCGCCCAGGAGCTGACGGTCGACACGCCGGCGAGCTTGGACGCGGCTGAGCGTCAGGCGAATATGCTCTTTGGGATTGAGCAGGACAACATCAACCGCATGGCCGAGGGCAGCGACGAGCGTGCGCAGGCGCAAGCCGACCTGGATCAGCGTCGCGCCGCCGCCGATCAACAGTTTGCCGATGCCCGCGCCGAGCTTTCCGATCTGGGCGAATGCACCTGGTACATCCAGGACCGCGGCAACATCGCAAGTTACTCGAGCGTGGAGAGCGACAGCTCGTCAATTGAGGCCATCGCCACGGTGTTCCCGTTCATCTTCTTTATCGTCGCCGTGCTCATCAGCCTTACCACCGCCACGCGTATGGTCGAGGAGGAGCGCACGCTCATCGGCCTGTATAAGGCACTCGGTTATTCGCGCGGACGCATCCTGTCCAAATACGTGGACTATGCGCTGTGGGCTTGTCTGATCGGCGGCGTGCTCGGCAACATCATCGGATTTGTGGGCCTGCCGCTGTTCCTGTTTACGGTGTTCGACGACATGTACTCACTGCCCCAGATGCTGCTTTCGTACGACATCGTGTCGTCGCTCGTGTCGGTGGCGCTGTTTGCCGTGGGCGTGGTGGGCGCCACGATTATCGCCTGCCGCCACGAGATGGCCGAGACCCCGGCCTCGCTTATGCGTCCCAAGGCCCCGCGCGCTGGCTCGCGCATCTTGCTCGAGCGCATCGGCTTTATCTGGCGCCGCATGGGCTTTTTGAACAAGGTCGCTGCACGCAACCTATTCCGCTATAAAAAGCGCGCCTTTATGACCATCTTCGGCATCGCCGGCTGCACGGCGCTCGTGATCTGCGGTATGGGCATCCGCGATACGTCGGTGGCGCTTTCGCCCAAACAGTACGGGCATATCACGCGTTATGACTTGCTGGCGGTCGCCAACCCCGATGACTTTACGCAGACGTGCGCGGCGTTGGATGAGCGCAGCGCGGCCAATGATTCCAACGTGACCGTGACTTCGACGCTGCCGATTATGACCGACAACGTCACCTTTACGTTTGGCGGCAAGAGCGAGACCGTGCAGCTGATCGTGGTGCCCGATGACC
>CABRLT010000177.1 GCA_902471785.1 uncultured Collinsella sp. | reverse complement strand
AACTGCGGGAGCGAGCCATCAGCTCAATGTGTTCGGCTGAGATCGGAAATCAACCCCCTTACTTTATGCAGGAAAAGCACACAACTCCGATAGGTAAGAGTATTCGATAAAATGCACTGCCCATTCATATGTTTATGCAGTTCCAACGCGTGCATAATCTGCAGGCAAACCGCCAACTTTGTACTGCCGCGCAGGAGCGGTAGTCATTTTTGTGCATATGCAATATCTATTAGCTTTACCCTGCGACAGTGTGCGTCGCTTGTGATAGAGTGCTACAAACTCTGGCTTTTGCCCTACGAGTGACCAAGAGCTCGGGGGCTTTAACACAAGGAGGACCTATGCCCGAGAAGATTGAAGAGCTGGTACGCGCTGCGCTTGCTGCGGCCCAGGAGGCCGGCGACCTTTCCGCATTTGAACTTGACGATTGCGCCATCGAGCGACCGGCTGACACTTCTCATGGCGAGTGGACCTCCACCATGGCCCTGAAGTCCGCCAAGCTGGCCCACTGCGCCCCGCGCAAGATCGCCGAGGCCGTCGTTGCCCATATGCCCGAGGACCCCGCGATTGAGAAGGTCGAGATCGCCGGTCCTGGCTTCATCAACTTCTACCTCTCCGTCGCCGTCAAGAACGCCATCTTTGGCGAGGCCCGCGAGAAGGGCATGGACTTCGCTAAGTCCAACGTTGGCGGCGGCCTGAAGACCCAGGTCGAGTTCGTTTCCGCCAACCCCGTCGGCCCCATGCACATCGGCCACGGCCGCTGGGCCGCGCTGGGCGACTCCCTCTGCCGCGTTATGGACCACGCCGGTTACGACATCCAGCGTGAGTTCTACATCAACGACCACGGCTCTCAGATGAACACCTTCGGCAACTCCATCAGCACGCGCTATATGCAGCTTGCCGACATCATCGCCAAGCAGGGCGTGGACATCGATGAGGCTCACAAGATTTTGATCGCCGACCGCGATGCCTTTGTCGCCGACGAGAACGACGAGCACCCCGAGACCCATCCGTATCAGGACAACTTTGCCGAGACTCTGGGCAAGGACTCCTACGGCGGCGACTACATCATCGACGAGGCTGCCGAGTTCTGGCGCACCGACGGCGACAAGTGGGTCGAGGCCGATCCGCAGGAGCGCATGGAGAGCTTCCGCGAGCGCGGCTACGTAAAGATGGTCGACAACATGCGTGACCTTTGCCACGCCGTCAACTGCGACTTCGATCGTTGGTTCTCCGAGCGCTCCCTGTACGTGAAGGACACCGAGGGCGAGACCGCCGGCACCTCTGCCGTCGACCGCGCTTTTGAGAAGCTCGACAAGATGGGCTACCTCTACACCAAGGACGGCGCCCTGTGGTTCCGCTCCACCGATCTGGGCGACGACAAGGACCGCGTCCTGATCAAGTCCGACGGTGAGTACACCTACTTCGCCTCCGACGTTGCCTATCACTGGGATAAGTTCCAGCGCGTCGACCACGTCATCGACATCTGGGGCGCCGACCACCACGGCTACATCGAGCGCGTCCGCTGCGTTTGCGACGCTCTCGGTTACCCCGGCAAGTTCGAGGTTCTGCTGGGCCAGCTCGTCAACCTGCTGCGCAACGGCAAGCCCGTCCGTATGTCCAAGCGCAAGGGCACCATGGTGACCCTGCAGGAGCTCGTCGACGAGGTCGGCTCCGATGCCGCTCGCTACACGCTCATCTCCAAGAGCTCCAACCAGATGGTCGACTTCGATATTGAGGCCGTTAAGAAGCGCGACAACTCCAACCCGGTGTACTACGTGCAGTACGCTCACGCCCGCGTGTGCTCCATCCTGCGCCGTGCCGCTGACGTTACGCCCGAGCAGGCTGACGAGATGGGCATGAAGGCCGTCGCCGCCAAGGCCATCGGTGAGAACGTCGATTACTCGCTGCTGACCGACCCGACCGAGCTCGCCCTTTCGCGCAAGCTCAACGAGCTCACCGACCTCATCGCCAGCTGCGCTCGCGACCGCGCCCCGTTCCGTCTGACGCACTTTGCTGAGGAACTCGCCGGCGACTTCCACAGCTTCTATGCTGCCTGCCAGGTTCTGCCGAGCGAGGGCCGTCCCGTCGACCCCGAGCTTTCGCGCGCCCGTCTGGCCGCTTGCGACGCCGTCCGCGTGACGCTCGCTCTGGTTCTCACCCTCGTTGGTGTCTCCGCTCCCGAGCAGATGTAATCTACGGGTCCTTTGACCGTGAAGGTTCGGCTTTGCTGAGCCCTATAAGCCCGATCTCCATGCGGAGGTCGGGCTTTTTGCGTTTGTCGGGGCTTTTTGGCGTGTTGGAAAATGCTACAAAAACGCAACTATACCGGTTTACGGGGCTGAATCGCTGCCTGGCGAACATAGCGATAGCAGTGAAAATAAAACCGCAGGTAGACGGTTTATTGTTTCTTGAAAATGCAGGGTATGGTTGGCTTACATCATTCTGGCCCCGTAATCCGGCATAGTTTTGAAAATTGCCCCTTGGGGACGGAGGAAAATGGATCATTTTTGTCTCGAGGAAGGGTGAAGCGATACCGCCCGCCACAAATCGCACCCATCTCCTACATTTGGACGCATATCCCGAAGCATGCCGAAAAGTACGATATTAAAACCGCAGGTAGCAGACTCGTTGTTTTTGAAAAAAACAAGGGTATGGTCAGGGACCCGGGGGTAAACGTAGTAGATGGGCACATTTCGTGGCGTGTCTATTCCAGATGCCACAGTTTCACTCCTCTGGCGCGACGTTTCAAGGCGCTTTTGAGGAGGAGTGCCCCTTTTGACTAGTCGTTTAAGAGCGTTCCCAATGACTAAGTTGCAGGTGGTTGCGGTTGTGTTACACTAAAGCTGCGTATATGACGCAATCATCTCGATACAGATCAATGATGTCCGTCGTTTCGAACGGAACTAGACTGTTTAGCCGCCCTGAAGGTTTATGCAGGGAGCATGTGATCACAGGGCTTGAAAAGAAAGTTGAGCAAACACTGTGTCTGATCAACAGCAAGAAAACGAAATAACGACGACGCAGGCCGCTCCCGCTGCACCGGTTGCGTCGGACCAGGTTGCGGCGCCCGCGCAAGTCTCGGCTCCTGAGACGCCTAAGGCTGCTTCGACGCCTACGCCTGCAACGGCTGAGAAGGCCGTGCCTGCAACTGGTGAGGAGGCTGCTCCGGCAAAGCCCAAGCGTACGCGCCGCACGGCCAAGCCTGCTGCTGACGGCGAGGAGGTCACCAAGCCCAAGCGCCGTACCACGCGCACGACGCGCGCCAAGCGCACCGTTGCAGCTGACTCCTCGGCGTCGATTTCCGATGAGGTCGCGCAGGCACGTGCGTTGGCGCAGATTAGCGAGGCTCAGGTGGTGCGCGCCCGCCGTCGTGCTGCCGAGCGCGAGGCCGCGGCTCTGACCGAGCTTGCAGCTCCGTCTGTGCCCGAGACCCCTGCCGCCACCGAGACCCCTGTCGCCGACCAGCCGACCGAGAAGCCGGTACCGCGCACACGCCGTCGCACGGCTGCTAAGGCCGAGCAGGTTGCCGATCAGGTAACCCCCGAGCTCACTGAGGCTTCGGTCCGTTCCGCGGCAGGGGAGGGCACATCGCCTGTTGAGCCCGCTGCGCCTGTCGAGGCCAGCGAAGTTCCCGTTGTCGATCCGGCTTTGCGCCC
>CABRLT010000176.1 GCA_902471785.1 uncultured Collinsella sp. | reverse complement strand
GTGGGCATGCGCTCTCCAATCGTTTGCGTGCCCACCATTATATAAAAGAGCCGCCTGCGAGTGGTTGCATTACGGGCCGTTGGGTATAAGCACGGTCGTACTGAGTTTTACGCGGCCGAGCCGCGTCGCACTATGGAGGTCACCATGGCTGACATTAAGCAGATTACCCCCGAGAACTTCGATTCCGTCGTTAACGGCAGCCTTCCCGTGCTGGTTGATTTTTGGGCACCGTGGTGCGGTCCCTGCCGCTCGCTCTCGCCCATTGTTGACGAAGTGGCCGACGAGCTGGCCGGCAAACTCGCCGTCGCCAAATGCAACGTCGACGACAATCAGGACCTGGCCATGAAGTTTGGCGTTATGAGCATCCCCACGCTGGTTGTCTTTAAGAACGGCGAGGAAATCGACCGCTCCGTTGGCGCGCTGCCCAAGGCCAGGCTGCAGGCGCTGCTTGAGAAGCACCTGTAATACGCCGGTCATGTGCTGCCGTCCATGAGCGGTTTTGCGCCGCTCACCGGAGAGCCGGGTGCTGCGCCCGCGACCACGGATAGTATGGTAATCACAAACAGCCCCCAGTGAACGGGTGCGGGTCAGACGGACTCGCACCCGTTTTCTTATGCGGCGATGCGCAAAGCGGGCGTAGTAGAATCTGAACCACTGAATAGACCCGTACAAAAGGAGATTTCCCATGCATGACGTCGGAATGAACATGAGCCAGCTTGCCATGAGCGTCAAGCAGGTCGACGACACGATCGAGCTCGCCCACGAGTGGAGCCATCAGCTGCTGCATGCAACCGAGAACTTTGATATGGAGCGCATTGGTGCCAAGCTCGAGGCCGCCATGGCGGCGCTCCCCGGGGCGCACGACGCACTCGAGGGCTACGAGGAGGCCATCGAGGCCGACCACAACTCCGTTGGCTCCGTAAAGCTGGTGTAGCGTGGCCGAGCACGAGCACACCTGCGGGCACGAGCATTCGCACGGGCCGACCGGCGACGCGGGCTGCCGTTGCAGCGGCTCCGCCTCCGAGCTGGTCCGTTTTTCGGTCACCGCGCCCGACGACCTACTGCGCCGCTTTGACGAGCAAATCGCACGCCGCGGCGACGTGGCCAACCGCTCCGAGGCAGTGCGCGATTTGATTCGTGCCTCAATCGCCAAAGAGCAGATGCGCACGCCCGATGAGCACGTTATCGGATCGCTCACCATGATCTACGACCACCATACCGGCGACCTGACGCGCCGTCTGGACGAAGTGCAGCACGACTACACCGACGAGATCGTATCGACCATGCACGTGCATCTGGATCACCACAACTGTCTGGAGATTCTGGCGCTCAAGGGTCGCGGCGAGCGCGTCTACGAACTGGCTGACCGTCTGCTGGGCCTGCGCGGCGTTAAACACGGCGAGCTCACCTGCGCCGCCACCGAGCAGAGCCTGGGGCTGTAACAGCACACATTTCAACGAAGGAGGGTCGCATGCGACATGCGCATATCCATGTAACGGGCATTGTGCAGGGTGTCGGCATGCGACCGTTTGTGTATCGCGAGGCCATGGCGCACGGCATTTGCGGCTGGGTGCTTAACGCGGGCGATGGCGTGCATATCGAAGCGCACGCTCCAAGCGAGTCGCTCGACAAATTTGTCGCCGCGCTTTCCGTGCATGCGCCCGCGGCGTCTCGCGTGGAGCATGTCGAGGTTGTGGACCTAGCGCCCGGCGACTGGAACGCCGCCAACGAGCAGGGTTTTCGCATTGTGGCGTCGCAGGATCAAACTGCCCACACGACGCTCATCTCGCCCGACATCGCCACATGCGACGACTGCCTGCGCGAGCTGTTCGACCCCGCCGACCGACGCTTTCATTATCCCTTTATCAACTGCACCAATTGTGGACCGCGCTTTACCATCATTCGCTCGCTGCCCTATGACCGAGCGGCAACCTCGATGGATCGCTTTCCCATGTGCCCCACCTGCGCCGCAGAGTATGCCGACCCACTCGATCGGCGGTTTCACGCGCAGCCCGATGCCTGCTTTGATTGCGGACCGCATATTACGTGGCGCGAGGCCAGCGATGCCATCATCGAACGCTGCGTCGAGCTGCTGGCAGGCGGCGGCATCGTCGCCGTCAAGGGTCTCGGTGGGTTCCACCTAGCCTGCGACGCCGCCAACGAACAGGCAGTGTGCGAGTTGCGCCGTCGCAAGCGTCGCAGCAACAAGCCGCTTGCCGTTATGGTGCGCAGTCTTGCCGACGCCGAGTGCCTATGTCACGTCGATGGCGTTGAGCGCAACCTGCTGGCCGGCAGTGTTCGTCCCATTGTGCTGCTGCGTCGCCGCGCAGCCGGCAACGACGTCCACAGCTCCCCCAACGCCCTCGAACTCGCGCCATCCGTCGCGCACGACTTGCCCGAGCTTGGCGTCATGCTCCCCTACACCCCGCTTCAACATTTGCTGCTCGCCGCAGCCGCAGCGCACGGTATGCGAGCACTCGTCATGACCAGCGGAAATCTGAGCGAAGAGCCCATCGAGACCGACGATGCCCTTGCATGGGAGCACCTTGTTGCCGCCGGCATCGCCGATGCGCTGCTCGGCAACGACCGCGCGATTCTGTCGCGCTACGACGACTCCGTGGTACGCGTAGTCGACGGGGTCGTCATGCCCGTGCGCCGCGCACGCGGATATGCGCCGCAGCCGCTGTCGTTGCCGGCGCTCGACAACGCCACGCCCTGTGTGCTCGCCTGCGGGCCGCAGCAAAAAGCCACGATCGCACTCACGCGCGAGGACACCGACGGCCATGCGGCCTGTTTTGTGTCGCAGCATATCGGCGATGTCGAAAACGGCGCGACTTTCGATGCTTGGAGCGCCGCGCGCACGCGTCTGGAAAGCCTCTTTGACCTGGCGCCTGCCGCCTTGGCATGCGACATGCATCCCAGTTATCTGTCGAGCCAATGGGCGCGCGAGCAGGCACGGGAGCACAATCTGCCGCTTATCGAAGTCCAGCACCATCATGCGCACATCGCGAGCGTCATGGCAGAGGCGATTGCCGCAGGCCGGCTTGCGCCCGATACACGCGTCCTCGGCATCGCCTTCGACGGCACGGGTGCCGGCACCGATGGCACCATATGGGGCGGTGAGTTTCTTGTCGCCCATCTCGCCGATTTTGAGCGCGTCGCGCATCTGCGCACCTGGGCGCTTCCCGGTGGCGCCGCATCCGTACACGATGCCCGCCGCAACGCCTTTGCCCTGCTCAGCGAGCTCGACCTGCTCGAGCACCCGGGAGCCGTGGGGCTCTTGAACAGCCTTGACGAGCAAACGCGCAGCATAACGGCAACGATGATCGAGCGCGGCATCAACAGTCCGCGCACCAGCAGTATGGGTCGCCTGTTTGATGCCGCAGCCGCGATTTTGGGCATTTGCGGCCAGGCAACCTACGAGGGCGAACCCGCCATCGAGCTCGAAGCCGCCGCTTGGCGTGCACTGGACGGCAAAATCGCCCGTTTTCCCGACGACAACGTCGGCTATTCCACATCTGGCCCATCATGGTTGGACGGCCCCGATGTGCTGGACCAGAAAGCACTCTTTGAGGCACTTTTGGAGGGAATTGAAGCCGGAGCGCCCGCCGACAGGCTCGCACTCGACTTCCATGTCACCGTCGCGCGCTCCTCGGCGCGCATCGC
>CABRLT010000175.1 GCA_902471785.1 uncultured Collinsella sp. | reverse complement strand
AGAAGTGTTCCTGATTCGATAGGAGACTACATGTCCAAAGCACTCGACCCCAAAGACACCTGCGTCCTCGTTACCGGTGGCGCCGGCTTTATCGGCTCGCACACCGTCGTTCAGCTGCTCGAGGGTGGCTACCAGGTCGTCATCGTCGATGATCTCTCCAACTCCAGCGCCGTCGCCGTCGACCGCGTCAAGACCATCGTGGGCGACGAGGCCGCCAAGAACCTCACCTTCTACGAGGCCAACGTGCTCGACCGCGATGCGATGAACAAAATCTTCGATACCCATCAGATCGACCGCGTCATCCACTTTGCCGGCTTTAAGGCCGTCGGCGAGTCGGTGAGCAAGCCCGTCGAGTACTACCACAACAACATCGAGAACACCCTGGTGCTCATCGACGTCATGCGCAACCATGGCTGCAAGTCCATCATCTTCTCGAGCTCCTCGACCGTCTACGGCGACCCGGACAACCCGCCCGTCACCGAGGAAGACCCCAAGAAGCCCGCAACCAACCCCTATGGCTGGACCAAGTGGATGATCGAGCAGATCCTTATGGACGTCCACACCGCCGACCCCGAGTGGGACGTCGTGCTGCTCCGTTACTTCAACCCCATCGGCGCTCATCCGTCGGGCCTGATCGGCGAGGACCCTAAGGGCATCCCCAACAACCTGGTGCCCTATGTCGCCCAGGTCGCCGTGGGCAAGCTCGAGGCCGTTCAGGTCTTTGGCAACGACTACCCCACCCCCGACGGCACCGGCGTGCGCGACTACATCCACGTGTGCGATCTGGCCTCTGGTCACGTTGCCGCCCTTAACTGGATGAACGGCAAGACCGGCGTCGAGATCTTTAACTTGGGCACCGGCACCGGCACCTCGGTACTCGAGGTCGTCGCCGCCTTCTCCAAGGCTTGTGGCAAGGAGCTGCCCTACGTGATCCGCGAGCGCCGCGCCGGCGACATCGCTGCCAACTGGTGCGATGCCTCCAAGGCCGAGCGCATGATGGGCTGGAAGGCCCAGTACGACATCGCGGACATGTGCCGCGATAGCTGGAACTGGCAGAGCCACAACCCCAACGGCTTCGCCGACGCCGAGTAGCAAAAACCTACATACCGCTCTTGCCCCGATCTCACGTTGTGAGGTCGGGGCTTTTTCATGGCATGTAACCATTCGCCGAAAATCGACCAACTTTTTTATCTTGCATGTACATGTTTAAACAACATGTTTTACAATAGGCGTATCGAATCAGAACATCGGAGGCGGACTGCATACCCATCGGCAGGCCGACCCCACAACAAGAAGGTTGGTGAGCGCATTCATGGAGCGTGCAAGCGGCGTCCTCATGCCCGTCTCATCTCTGCCCGGACCATACGGAATCGGCGGCTTTGGTTGGAATGCCTACGACTTCGTCGATTTTCTCGCCTCGTGCAAACAACATTACTGGCAGATTCTGCCCCTTACGACGACCAGCTATGGCGATTCGCCCTATCAGTCGTTCTCGGCCCGCGCAGGCAACCCCAACTTTATCGACTTTGCCGAGCTTATCGAGGCAGGGTATCTGGAGCAGCGCGATATCGATGGCGTGTATCTGGGATCCGACCCCAGCAATGTCGACTACGGTGCCATCTTTGGTGGCCGCCGTCAGATTCTCGACCGCGCCGCTGAGCGCTTTGCTGCCGACAAGCCGGCCGATTTCGATGCCTTTATCCAGGCCAACGAGGACTGGCTCATCCCCTACTGCGAGTTCATGACCGTCAAAGAGGAGTGCGGTCTCAAGGCGTTTTGGGAGTGGTCCGCGGAGCTCCGCCGCCGCGGCGAGGCATCCGCCAAGGTCTGCGCCGCCCATCCCGAGCGCATGCTCTACCACCAGATGACGCAGTACTTCTTCGAGCGTCAGTGGAGTCGCCTCAAGGCCTATGCCAACGAGCGCGACATCCTGATCATCGGCGACCTGCCCATCTATGTCTCGCGTGACTCCGTCGAGATGTGGGCGACGCCTGAGCTCTTTAAGATCGATGCCGCCGGCAATCCCGTGAGCGTCGCCGGCACGCCGCCCGACCAGTTCTCGGCCACCGGCCAGTACTGGGGCAACCCCATCTACGACTGGGACGCCATGGAGTCCGACGGCTTCTCCTGGTGGGAGAGCCGCATTCGCGCCGCCCTCGACATGTACGACGTCATCCGCCTGGATCACTTCCGCGGCTTCGAGGCCTATTGGGAGGTGCCGTTCTCCTCGCCCGATTCGTCCTACGGTTCGTGGACGCAGGGTCCCGGCCTCAAGTTCTTCAAGGCGCTCAAGGAAAAGCTCGGCACGCTGCCCATCATCGCCGAGGACCTGGGCTTCCTCACCCCCGGCGTCATCGACATGCGCGACAACTCGGGTTTCCCCGGCATGAAGATCCTGCAGTTTGCCTTTGAGGGCACCAACTCGTACTACCTGCCGCATAACTACATCGCCAACACCGTCGCCTATGTGGGCACCCACGATAACGAGACGGCGCGCGGTTGGTTTGAGGGAACGGCCACCCCGCGTCAGCGCGAGCAGGCAGCCCTGTACACCCATCAGCAGGCCGGCGAACCCATGGCAGATGCACTCAATCGCACCATCGCCGCCAGCGTGAGCGACACGTGCATCTACACCATGCAGGACCTGCTTAACCTGGGCAATGAGGCGCGCATCAACACCCCTGCCACCCTGGGCGGCAACTGGACCTGGCGCATGCTCGACGGCGCCATCACCCGCGAGCTCGAGCACAAACTCACCGACTGGACTGAGACCTACTTCCGCATCCCGTCGGAAGCCGAAATCGAGCTTCCTCAATAGGAGCTACCGCGCCCGACCCCTCCCCACCGTGCGGACGCGCTTGCTTTTCCCGCGCGAGGCCACCCCAATCCCCTCGCGCGGGATTCTTTTGAATTTCTGACATGTAGTCAACTCACCACAGGAGGAAACATGCCCCGCATCAATCTCGCGGATCTTGCCGAGCAGTCCTTTGGAACTTCGCTCGAACAACTCGATGACCGCCACATTTACAAACTGCTGGTCAAGCTCGTGCAGGAGCGCTCTGCCGCCTGCCCGCTCAACAATGGCAAGAAAAAGCTCTATTACATCTCCGCCGAATTCTTGATCGGCAAGCTGCTCATCAACAACATGATCGACCTCGGTATCTATGGCGAGGTTAAGGACCAGCTCACCGCCGCGGGCCACGACCTCAATAAGATTGAGGAGTTTGAGGTCGAGCCGTCGCTCGGTAACGGCGGCCTGGGCCGCCTGGCCGCGTGCTTCCTGGATTCCATCGCCACGCTGGGCTTGACCGGCGATGGCGTGGGCCTCAACTATCACTACGGCCTGTTCCGTCAGCGCTTTGTCGACAACCAGCAGAAGGCCGTCCCCGACGAGTGGCTCGGTGAGCAGGACATCCTAGTCGACGATGACCGCTCCTACACCGTCGAGTTCGGCGATTTTGCCGTTACCTCCAAGCTCGTCAACATCGATGTGCCCGGTTACGGCCAGCCCACCAAGAACCGCCTGCGCCTGTTCGACCTGACGAGCGTCGACGACGGCCTGGTCCCCGGCAGCTCCATCGACTTCGACAAGACTGAGATCGCCAAGAACCTCACCTTGTTTCTCTACCCCGACGATTCCGACGAGCAGGGCCGCCTGCTTCGCATCTACCAGGAATACTTCATGGTGAGCA
>CABRLT010000174.1 GCA_902471785.1 uncultured Collinsella sp. | reverse complement strand
TGAAGGTCAAGGCCGGCTGGCGTGACGACGAGGCCCAGATTCGCCGCTTTGGCTACAACGCCGAGGACTAAGGACGCGCGGCGCGCATGGCAGGCTCCCGGACATATCGCACTAAAGTGCTCGTGCTCGATAAGACTAAGCTCAAAGAGACCGACCTGATCTTGACGATGCTTGACGAGCGGGGGCGACAGGTTCGTGCCGTGGCAAAGGGCGCCCGCAAACCCGGCGGACGCCTGGCTGCGCGCTGCGAGATGTTCTGTACCGTTGATCTGCTGCTTGCGCATGGACGGTCGCTCGACGTGGTTTCCCAGGCCGAGCTTATGGAGGCGCCGCTCGGCGCCGCGCCCGATTACGAGATGACATGCGCCGCAAGCGCGATCGCCGAGGTCGCGCGCGAGTGCTCATTCGAGGACGCCGAGGATCCGTTTACCTTTGCCATCACGCAGCGAGCGCTTGCCTTGGTGGGCAGCGGGCTCGACGCGGCACATATGGACCTGCTCGTGGCGGCCTTTGTCTTTAAATTGCTGTCGCACGTTGGCTACCGACCCGATTTTTCGGCATGCGTGCTGTGCGGAGACCCGATGCTGTCGTATTTTTCGCCCCAGGCGGGCGGCCTCATGTGCGGGTCGTGCGCGTCGAGCGTGCCCGGTGCCGAGCTGGTGTCGACCGGTGAGGTCGCATGGCTGCGCGCCTTCATGTCCATGACCTTCGATGCGCTTATGGCCGAGAGGGTCGACCCCCATACCGCTGCCTTTTTGCTGGGGCTTTCGCACGTGTGGGCTGCGACGCACACCGATCAACGTCTCCGTGCGATGGAATTCATGTTGGGTCGGTGATGATGCGCAGGCGCGGGCTGCTTGTGGTAACATACCGTCCTGTTGGTACCTCGACCTTGGATGCTCGCTCCACCGGCGGCTTCCCAGTCCGAGGCGAATCGAGTCGCCCGTGGGCGACGCATAATGAAAGGTGAAACAATGACTGTTTCCAAAGAGCGCAAGGCTGAGCTGACTGCCCAGTTCGGTAACACCCCGGTCGACACCGGCAACCCCAAGGTTCAGGTCGCCATCCTGTCCGAGCGCATCAAGGAGCTGACCGAGCACATGAAGTCCCACCAGAAGGACTTCCACACCCGTCGTGGCCTGCTCATGCTCGTCGGCCGTCGTCGTCGTCTTCTCTCCTACATCAAGAAGAACGACATCGTCGAGTACCGTGAGCTCATCAAGGCTCTGGGCATCCGCGACAACATCCAGTAGGATTTGTACATGCTAAGAGCGTCCTGCGCAGCGGGGCGCTCTTTTTGTGTAAGGGCGCGAACAATCACGCTCTGAAGCGTGGCGGGGGCAGGGGGCCCGCGTCACATGAGAAGCCCGCAGGCAAGGGGCCTGTGGGGTAAAGGAGAACAATGACACTCGTATCCAAGACCTTTGAGCTGTACGGCAAGACCTACACCTTTGAGTCGGGCGAGCTTGCCAAGCAGGCCACCGGCGCCTGCCTGGTCAAGCAGGGTGACACCACGATGCTCGACACTGTGGTCGTCTCCAAGGAGCGCAAGAACTACGACTTCTTCCCGCTGACCGTCGACTTCAACGAGAAGATGTACGCCGCCGGCCGCATCCCGGGTGGTTACCTCAAGCGTGAAGGCCGTCCCAGCGAGAAGGCCACGCTCACCGCGCGTATGATCGACCGTCCGATTCGCCCGAGCTTCCCGGACGGCTTCCGCAACGAGGTGCACATCGTCGCCACCTCTCTCGTCGCCGACCAGGTCAACCCCTTCGACGTCATCAACGTCATGGGTGCCTCTCTGGCCATGACACTCGGCGGCGTGCCCTTCGAGGGTCCGCTTGCCTGCGTGCGCATCGGCCGTAACGTGGAGACTGGCGAGTTTATCGTCAACCCCACCTACGAGGAGCGCGAGAACTCCGATCTGGACCTGGAGCTGGGCGGCTCTGCCGACTTCATCTCGATGGTCGAGGCCGGCGCCGAGGAGATCTCCGAGGACGACATGCTCGCCGCCATGAAGTTTGGCCAGGAGGCCCTTGCTGCTTTCTGCCAGGCTCAGGACGAGTTCGTCGCCGAGTGGGAGCAGGTCAACGGCCCCATCGTCAAGAAGGAGTACCCGCTCGACCAGCCCGTTGAGGAGGTCCAGGAGCGCATCTTTGCCCACTACGACGAGATGGCTGCCGCCCTTCGTGACGCCGACAAGCTCTCCCGTATCGGTAAGGTCGAGGCTCTGAAGGAGTCCATCCGCGCCGAGTTCACCGAGGAGGAGCAGGCCGCTTGGGAGCGCGAGATCCCCGTGGCGCTCAAGAAGCTCGAGAAGAAGGCCATGCGCACCATGGTCGTCGAGACCGGCGAGCGCGTCGACGGCCGTGCCGCCGATGAGATCCGCCCCATCATGGTGAAGGACAACTACCTGCCGCTCGTTCACGGCTCCGGCCTGTTCCAGCGTGGCCAGACCCAGGTGCTTTCCGTCCTGTCGCTCGGCATGCTCAACGAGGGCCAGCGTCTGGATACCATCGAGCCCACCGAGGGCAAGCGCTACATGCACCACTACAACTTCCCGCCTTTCTGCACCGGCGAGACCGGCCGCATGGGCAGCCCCAAGCGCCGCGAGATCGGCCATGGCAATCTGGCCGAGCGCGCTCTGCTCCCGGTGCTTCCCGACGAGAACGAGTTCCCCTACGCCATCCGCGTCGTCTCCGAGGTCATGGAGTCCAACGGCTCCTCTTCGATGGCTTCGACCTGCGGCTCCACGCTCGCCCTTATGGACGGCGGCGTGCCCATTAAGCGCCCGGTCTCCGGTATCGCCATGGGCCTGATCCAGGAGGAGGGCAAGACCGTGGTCCTGTCCGACATCCAGGGTCTCGAGGACTTCCTGGGCGACATGGACTTTAAGGTCACCGGCACCACCGAGGGCATCACCGCCCTGCAGATGGACAACAAGGCCACCGGCCTCACCTTCGACATCCTGGCCCGCGCTCTGCAGCAGGCCAAGGAGGGTCGCGCCTTCATCCTGCAGAAGATGCTCGATGTGATCCCCGAGCCGCGCCACACCACGCGCAGCACCGCTCCGCGCATCGTCTCCATCCAGGTTCCGACCGACAAGATCCGCGACGTCATCGGTTCCGGCGGTAAGGTCATCCGCGGTATCCAGGACGAGACCGGCGCTTCGGTCGACATCCAGGAGGACGGCACCGTCTTTGTCGGCGGCACCGGCGAGTCCGTGGACCAGGCTGTCGAGCGTATCAAGCTCATCATCAAGGTTCCCGAGCCGGGCGAGGAGTACACCGGTCGCGTGGTCTCCATCCAGCCCTTCGGCGCCTTCGTCAACCTGCTGCCCGGTAAGGACGGCCTGCTGCACATCTCCCGCGTCGCCAAGGGCCGCGTGGAGAAGGTCGAGGACGTTCTCAACGTGGGCGACGAGGTCAAGGTCGTCGTCATCGAGGTCGACGATCGCGGCAAGATCTCGCTCGATCGTCTTGATAAGCCCGAGGCCCCGGCTCGTGCCGAGGGTGCCTCCGAGGGCGACGGCGAGCACTTCCAGCGCCGTGAGCGTCCGCGTCGCGAGCGCTCTGAGCGCAGCGACCGCCCGCGCCGTCCCGGCGACAACGGAGGCCGCAAACCCCGCCGTCACCACGACGCCGAGTAACGGCTACACATAAGCAGCTCAACAAGGGCGACTCCGGACAGGGGT
>CABRLT010000173.1 GCA_902471785.1 uncultured Collinsella sp. | reverse complement strand
TGCGGTCGCGAGTTGCGGTGTCCATGGGGCTCCTTTATGGCAGATGCTCTGTTGGTATCTATTGTAAAGGCGCACCGGAGACCTTTATGTCGGGGCTGCATAAGGAGCGGGGTCTACGAGACGCGCTCGGGCGCTCCTGCCATGCGAGCCTGTCCATGCGCGCGAAGGCGCGGGAGCTGCACGGTTGCCGCCATGACGCCGGTGAGGATGAGAGCGGCACCAAAGAAGGCGATGGGGCTCAGGACCTCGCCGACCAGGAAGAACGAGAAGACGGCGGAGCAGACTGGCTCGAGCGAGAAGGCGAAGCCGGTGGTCTCGGCGGGCACGTGGGGCTGCACGAGTGTCTGAGTGATAAAGCCGTAGGCGGAGCAGATGAGTGCGAGCGCGACGACAACGACGATCTCGCTGGGCGTGCCGGGAAGCGTGAAGCCGCCAAAGGTGAATGCAGCGATGCCCGAGAACAAGCCGCCGAAGCCCAGCTGCCAAACGCCCAGAGCCAGCGGGTCGACTTCTTCGACAAAGCGCTTGGCCACGATAATGTGACTGGCATAGATAAAGGCCGAGAGCAGCATGATGATCGCACCGGGATTCTGGCTGGTGAAGTCGGCGCCCGAGAGCAGCAACATACCACAGGTGACGATGGCGGTGCCGACGAGCACTTTGCGCTCGGGGGCACGGCGCAGCAGGGCGGCGTTGGCAAACGGCACGATCACGACTGTCAGGCTTTGCAAAAAGCCGGCGGTGGAGGCGGAGGTGAGGCTGGAGCCCAGGCACATGCAAGTGAGCTCGGTTGCCATAATGGCGCCGATGATGGCGGCGCGGACCATAAGGTCGCGGTTGATGCGGAACGCGCGCTTGTGGAAGAGCAGCAGGCAGGCCACAAAGGCGATGATGCAGCGCAGCGCAACGATGCTCGTGGCGTTCATGCTGTCCATGCCGATCTTCATGAGGGGGTACGAAAAGCCCCATGCGACGGGAACGGAAAATGAGAGCGCGATTGCTTTTTTGCGGTCCATGGGACTCCTTGTTGTTACAGAACGGTTTCGTTAAAAGGATTCTGCTCCCAGATGTAGATGCAGTAAAGCGAATGTATCTTCAGTATGATTAAGAAACGCTAATGTCGGTAGGAAAAGCCCTGGCAAAACGTTTTACGTCTGCATTGATGTGGAGGCACGATGGCATCGCGGTATCAGATTGTGTGTATGGTGGTCGATCGCGGCAGTCTTAAGGGCGCGGCCGATGAGCTGGGCTATACGCAAAGTGCGGTGAGCCAGGCCGTCAAGGCACTCGAGCGCGAGCTGGGCACCACGCTTATCGAGCGGGGTAAGCAGGGCGTGTCGCTTACGCGCGACGGTAAACAATATCTGCCGTACCTGCGCCAGATCGTGACTGCCGAGGCCGAGCTTGAGGGCAAGCGCCAGGAGCTGCTGGGGCTTTCGTCGACTGATATTCGCATCGCGACGTTTACCAACGTGAGTCGAACCGTGCTGCCGCGCGTGATTCGCGACTTTGGAGCCCTGCACCCGGGCGTACGCTTTACCCTCAAGCAGGGCGATTACACGCGCAACGCCCAGTGGGTGCACGATGGCGTGGTTGATTTTTGCTTTACGGCACGTGGGTTTACCGCTGGGCTCGAGAAGCGCGTGGTCTATCACGACGAGTTGGTAGCATTGTTGCCGGCCGCGCATCCGCTGACGGCAAAGGAAAAGGTGACACTTGCCGACCTGGCGTCCGAGCCGTTTGTGCTGCTGGATGAGGGCGAACAGAGTCTGGTGCTCGATGCATTCGCAACGCATGGACTGTCGCCGCACGTGACGAGTGAGGTGACCGACGACTACACCATCATGGCAATGGTGGAGGAGGGCCTAGGCGTGAGCATGCTCTACCGGCGTACTGTGGAGGGCATGCGAGCCGATATTCGTGTGCGGCCCATCGTGCATGCCCCCTCGCGCGACGTGGTGGCCGCCTGGCGCAGCTGGGACACCATGCCTATCGCCACGAGGCGCTTTATCGACTATATGAGCTCGCATATTGTCAATTAATGACTGGCGTGGCGTTGGGTGCGGTGTTTAGCGGGCTGTCGCTTTGGCTTGGGTGGCGCGATAGGTGCGTGCCGGGTGGCAGAGTAGTACCGCCACGACCATGAAGAACGCCGTGGTGCCCAAGCTGATGGGGTAGACCATCATGATGTTCGCAAAGGTGCGGAAGTGCGGGAACACGCAGAACACCCAATAGAAGCGGATGCCGCAGACGCAGATCATGGTGATGAGGGCGGGCGTGAGTGAAATACCAAAGCCGCGCAGGTATCCTGACATGTTTTCGTAGAACATGCTAAAGGCGTACGCCGGGAAGATCGAGCACACGCGGATATAGCCGATCGAGACGATGTTGGGATCGCTGTTGAACAGCGACAAGATCTCGCGCCCCAGACCGACAATAACGATGATCGTGGTGAGTGCAACGATACCGCCTTCGACCAGGCAGACCTTAAGGGTCTTGGTGCAGCGGTCGATCTGGCGGGCACCGTGGTTTTGTCCCACAAAGGTGGTGCAAGCCTGGCTAAAGCTGTTGAGCAGGTTGTAGCACACGTACTCCAGGCTCATGGCGGCGCTCGATGCTGCCATGACCTCGGTTCCCAGGCTGTTGATGGCGGACTGGATGATGATGTTGGCGACGGCAAAGACGGCGCTTTGGATGCCGGCGGGCAGGCCGATCTTGACGATGCGCTTGAGGGCGACGGGGTCGATAGCCAGGTCGCGTAGGGTGACGCGGACGACGGAGTCGGTCTTGAGCAGGCGGATAAAGAGTGTGGCGGCGCTGACGGTGTAGGCGATGGCGGTGGCGATGGCGACGCCCGCGACACCCCAGTGGAGTACGGGGACAAAGATGAGGTCCAGGCCAATGTTGAGGACGGTGGACACGGCAAGCGCCTGCAGCGGCATGCGGGTGATGCCGACGGAGCGGAAGATCGCAGCCTCAAAGTTGTAGAGCAAGATCGAGGGCATGCTCAGCAAAAAGACGCGCAGGTAGAGCGAAGCGAGCGGCATGGTTTCGGCGGGAACGTTGAGGGCGGCGAGCATGGGCTCGGCAAAGATCTCGCCCAGCGCGATGACGATAAAGCCCACGAGCGCCATTAAAATCGAGGTATGGACGGCGCGTTTGACCATGTTCTGATCGTCGCGGCCGATAGCGTTGGCGATGACCACGTTGGAGCCAAGCGACATGCCAATAAACAGGTTGAGCATAAGGCTGGTAAGCGGAACATTGGAGCCGACCGCCGCCATGGCGAGGGTTCCCTGGTCGCCCGAGAAGTTGCCGATAATGACCGTGGCGATGAGGTTCGACAGCTGCTCCAAGATGCTCGTGGCGGCCACGGGGAAGGCGAACAGGGGAATATTGCGCCACAGCGAGCCGGTGGTCATATCGATGTGCTTAGATGCGGTATCAGCCATACGCTCTCAATCTCTAACATGCTATATCGTGCTTATTTGCGCAGACGATGATACTCCTAATGCAACCAGTCGGCACTTAGGGACGTTCCTTTTCTGTCGGCAGCTGGGGACACTCCTTATCTCTTCTAACTAGTCATTCAAGAACGTCCCCAATGACTAGGTGGGGAAGGCGTGCGACAATGGTGGGCGTTGTGTTGTTCGCGCTAAGGAGTTGCCATGTTGTTGTGTCCCGTTTGCCATGAGCC
>CABRLT010000172.1 GCA_902471785.1 uncultured Collinsella sp. | reverse complement strand
AACTGCGGGAGCGAGCCATCAGCTCAATGTGTTCGGCTGAGATCGGAAATCAACCTTTTTCAGGACGAACGCCGTTTAGAAACCATATGCGCACGTAAGCTCCACGAATATTTGAGACAATGGGCGCCCAAACACCGCGGCGCGCCCGCGCAACCATCCAGGTCGCCGCCGTAAGCCGCTTCACGCGACGCCAGCAATCCCGGCGCAAGAAAGGATTCACGCCATGCGCTTTATGCTTAACTGGCTCTTCACCTCGATCGCCATCGCGATCGCCACGTTCCTCGTCCCCGGTATCCAACCCTTCGGCTTTGCCGAGACCTGGGTCTGCTTTGCCTTTGTGGGACTGTTCCTGAACATTGTCGATTCGTTCGTCAAACCGTTCCTCACGGTCATCTCGCTGCCGCTCACGATCATTACGCTGGGCATTTTCCAGCTTGTCGTCAACAGCTTTATGCTTGAGCTCGCGAGTTACCTGTCGGTCAACCTGCTGGGCGTCGGCATCTCCATCGCCAGCTTTGGATCGGCCTTTATGGGCAGCATCCTGGTGTCCATCACGCGCAGCATCCTCGACAGCATCGCCGAGGACTAAAACGGCCATTCCGGCCGTGCCCGTCTCAACAGCCCAAAACGAAGGCCGCCCATCGCAAAAATGGGCGGCCTTCTTATTTGTCAAGTCTCAAAGGGCGAGAGAATCTACCATTTCTACCCCGTCCCCAAATGGCAGGTGTGGGTTAGATGACGTAGTCGTAGCCATGGTTGGGAGCGACAAGTTGATCGAGTGTCACACCGTCGAGGTAGTCGTTGATGAGCTTGTCCAGGTTCTTCCACACGTCGAGCGTGGGGCACTCATCCGAGCGTGAGCAGCCCTTGCAGTCGCCATCCAGGCATGCAACCGGTGCCAGACTGCCCTCGGTCAGGCGCAGGATCTCGCCCACCGTGTACTGCTCGGGCGGGCGCGTGAGCACGTAGCCGCCGCCCTTGCCGCGCATGCCCGAAAGCATGTTGGCGCGCACGAGCGTAGCCAAGATGTTCTCGAGATATTTCTCGGAAATCCCCTGTCGCGCCGCGATCTCTTTGAGCGGGATGCGACCGGCCGCCTGGTGCTCGGCCAGATCGACCATAACGCGCAGGGCATATCTGCCCTTTGTAGAAACCAACATGTATAGTGCTGCCTTTCGGTCATTTAGTCCGTAGAAATTCTAGCCGAAAAATTGGTTTTGAAAATACCCGTTCCGGTCAAGATGGTTAATCAGCTCGTAATAATCTTCTATTTCCTATTGCATTACTAGGCTTTAGTGTCTAGTATGCTTCCCAACAGCTAAACGAACAACCTATAAGGTTTATGGGTTTAGCTGCTACACGCACCGTGAAACCACACGGCAACCAGCAACTTGAACACTTTGGAGGTTCACCATGAGCAAGGTTTACACGTCCATCGATCAGCTTATCGGCCACACCCCGCTCCTGGAGCTCACTCACTTTGAGGCCGACGAGGACCTCAAGGCTCGTGTGCTCGTCAAACTCGAATACTTCAACCCCGCCGGGTCAGTTAAAGACCGCGTCGCCAAGAACATGATTGACGAGGCCGAGAAGGCAGGCAAGCTCGTGCGCGGCGGCGACTACACCATCATCGAGCCCACGAGCGGCAACACCGGCGTCGGCATCGCCTCGGTGGCGGCCGCCCGCGGCTACAAGGTGATCATCACCATGCCCGAGACCATGTCCGTCGAGCGCCGCAAGCTGATGCAGGCATACGGTGCGCAGCTCGTGCTCACCGACGGCTCCAAGGGCATGAAGGGCGCCATCGCCAAGGCCGAGGAGCTGCAGAAGGAGACCCACAACAGCATTATCGCCGGCCAGTTTGTGAACCCCGCCAACCCCGCCATCCACAAGGCCACGACCGGCCCCGAGATCTGGGATGACACCGACGGCAAGGTCGACATCTTCGTCGCCGGCGTCGGCACCGGTGGTACCGTGACCGGCGTGGGCGAGTTCCTCAAGGAGCAGAACCCCGAGATTAAGGTCGTCGCCGTCGAGCCCGCCACCTCCCCGGTGCTCTCCAAGGGCCAGGCCGGCCCGCACAAGATCCAGGGCATCGGCGCCGGCTTTGTGCCCGACGTCCTCGACACCCGGGTCTACGACGAGATCATCCCCGTCGAGAACGACGACGCCTTTGCCACCGGCCGCGCCGTGGGCCACAAGGAGGGTGTGCTCGTGGGCATTTCGTCCGGTGCCGCCGTGTGGGCCGCGCTGCAGCTGGCCAAGCGCCCCGAAAACGAGGGCAAGACCATCGTGGCCCTGCTTGCCGACACCGGCGAGCGCTACCTGTCCACGGCACTCTTCCAGGACTAGGGCCTCGCCCAAAGGTTGAGCCCAGGACGAACCGGTCTCCTCTCTCCCGGCAGTCTGAGCCCATCCCATCAGGGTGTCCCACGAGACGTCCGAACTTGCTACAATGTCTGCGGCGCGGAACCAGCCTCCCGCGCCGCTTTTCTTTTTTGGCCACATGCCACCAAGGAGAACCTCCCCATGCACAACAAGCGCGTGCTCGTCGCCATGAGCGGCGGCGTCGATTCCAGCGTGACCGCGTACCTGCTCAAAAGCCAGGGCTACGAATGTGTCGGTGCCACCATGCGCCTCACCTGTCCCGCGCCCGATCCCGTCACGGGTATGAGTAAGGTTGACCGCGACATCGCCGACGCGGAGGCCGTCGCCGAGCGCCTGGGGATACCCCACCATGTGCTCGATCTGCAGCAGACCTTCGACCGCAACGTTATCGAGCGCTTCGTGACTGCCTATCAGGAGGGACTGACGCCCAACCCGTGTATCATCTGCAACCGCCATATTAAGTTTGGCGCGCTGCTCGATGCGGCACTCGATATGGGCTGCGACTACATCGCCACAGGTCACTACGCCAAAACGAGCCAGGCGTCCGACGGCACTTGGCAGCTGAACCGCGGCGAAGATCCCAAAAAGGACCAAAGCTACTTTTTGTATTCGCTCACACAAGAGCGCCTGGCACGCACGATCTTTCCGCTGGCCGGACTGGACAAAGATCGCGACGTGCGCCGCATTGCCGCCGAGCAGGGCTTCATCAACGCCAAGAAGGCCGAGAGCGAGGATATCTGCTTTATCGCGGACGGCGACTACGCGGGCTATATCGAGCGCCGCTGCGGACGTGCCGCTGCACCGGGCGACATTGTGTGGCGCGACGGCAACGTGGTCGGACGCCATAACGGCGCGTTGCGCTATACCATCGGCCAGCGCAAGGGCTTGGGCGTCGCGATGGCGCATCCCGTGTACGTAACGGGCGTCGATGCCTCCAACAACATTGTGCATCTGGGCGAGGCCGAGGACCTGACCGCCGCTGCCCTCACGGCCAACGACTGGATCTGGAGTGCCCCTGCCGACCGCATGGAGGCAGAGCTCACGTCCGGCGGCATTCGCGTGGGTGCCAAGTACCGCTACCGTCAGAAAGACCAGGCAGCGACCCTTACACATGGCGCCGACGGACAAATGCTGCTAACTTTTGACGAGCCGCAACGAGCCATCGCCCCCGGCCAAGCCGTTGTAATCTACCGCGGCGACATCGTCCTCGGCGGCGGCACCGTTACGACAGCCATCAAATAGCAGCACCTCGCCCCATCCCCTCCATAACTTGCGGTGAAATAGGGACTGTTTAAGCGTTTAAAACCGCCAAACA
>CABRLT010000171.1 GCA_902471785.1 uncultured Collinsella sp. | reverse complement strand
TCGACATTGCAAATGGGGACAAGCAGCGAAACTTTAGGGGTATCAGAGTTCTGCAAGAGAACCTCCCGTTGAATAGCGTGTAACAGGGTTATTTTAGCAGCCGAGTTGCGGCGGGCGGCAGCGCTTGGAATTATAGAAAGCGCTCCAGGCAGGCTTTGAGACCGCGAGTCGAAAGATAGAACAGCGTGGCGTCTGCCATCGAAACGCCCGAGGTCGCCGCAACGAGCTTGTGGGCAACACGGCGAACGGCACCCTTAGCAGGCATATCCGCCCACTCCGTTCCCAAAAACGTCGTGAGGTCCATGTTGACGCGAGCCGCCACGCGATGGAAGTCATCGGCATCCAAGCGCGCCAGATCGAACACAATTAGGTCCAAAAACCAAGTTATCAGCTCGCCGGGACACAGGTCCAAAAGACCATAGGCCGCCCAGTCTTCCAAGACCTCCTCGAGCATCTTCATGTGGGCGTCAAGCTTTTTGGCGCGCGCCTCGGCACTGTTGAACTCGTGCGTCGCCGATTCGCTCTCCATCACGTAGTGGTAGAACTTGTCCGGCATGACGACGGTCTTGCGGGCAAGCGCATAAGCCGCAAATTGGAAGACGACGTCCTCGCCCAAAGCCAAACCGGGGGCGAAGCGAATGCCTTCGCGATTGAGCAGCTCGCGCGAAAAAGCCGCACGGCAGGCATAGGGCTGCGCATTCGAATGGAACAGCAGTTGAGGATCGCGGGCGCCGAAGGTACCAGCTTTGGGGCTCATGAGTTGCTGGACGCGTTTGGGGGCAGCATCGGCAGGTTCACAGACGCCGCCAAAAACGGCGGCCTCGGCATCCGCAGACTCCATGGCATGCAGCACGCGCTCGACCGTCTGGGCATCGATGTAATCGTCGGCGTCCACAAAAAAGACGGTCTCGCCCTCGGCGACATCGATACCGGCATTTCGAGCACACGAGACACCCGCGTTTTCCTGGTCAATCACCAGTACGCGATCGTCGGCCTGCGCGATCTGGCGCAACACGTTCAACGAATCATCAGTCGAACCGTCGTTGACGCAGACAACCTGAATCGAACACTCAGACTGGACCAACAGCGAATCGAGGCATCGCTGAATGGAGCGTGCAGAGTTGTAAACGGGGACGACAATGGTAACTTTAGGACACGAGGCCTCTCCCATGCCGACCTACCCCCTCAGCGATTCGATGAGAAAGGCGGCGACCACGCCAGGGCCTCCAACCGAGGCGTAATACTTAGCGCGCCCCAAGGCACTATCCGTCGCAAAACTCGGATGCTCGTCAACCCAGCCCTCAGGATCTTTGAGAATGGCAGCGAGATTCGCGCGCTTCCACGGCTTGAGGTCGTCAAGCGAAAACTCCCCCGCGTCCAAGGCCGCCTGAAATTCCTTAGCCATCTGCACCAGGAACTCCTTATAGAACTTAGGCGCTAGGCGCACATAGTTCCACATGTACGAATCGTACTTAATGAGTTGATTGAACTTGAGCATGCGCGCGACGTCATCACCTGCGTGGTCACGGGCATAATCCTCTCGAATCCAACGCTCAATCTCGGCATACTCGGTATTGACGCAAAAGACCTTAGCTGAAGAATTGACCGAGGAATTCTCGTTGTCCTGGCGATACGACAACACGGCATCGTGCAGGTAAATAGCCTTATCGGCGCACGCGATCACCTTAAAGGCAAATGACGTGTCCTGAAAGGATGCCCCCGGAGTCGGCAGGAACGTAATGCCGTTGCGCTCAAGAAAATCGCGACGGTACACGGCCGACCAAATCGACGGCTTTTGCTTAAAGAACTGCGTCGTATCGCTCGGGTGCACTGGCTTGCCACAGTCCTTGGCTTTAAACATCTCGTGCAGCGAACGGCGCTCCTCGGGCTTAGACCAGTAGAAATCAAAGTTCGCCTTCGCAAAGTCGGCATTATTGCTATCGGCGGCCGAGACAAGCTTTTCGAGTGCGTCGGGCGCCATAAAGTCATCGGACTCCAAGATACCAACGTACTTGCCACGCGCCATCTCCAGACCGTGGTTCATCGAGTCGCCGTAGCCGCTGTTGGCCTTGTCGATCATCTTGACGCGCCCATCGCGCTCCATATACTCGCGGATTATCGCCGGCGAGTTGTCGGTCGACCCGTCGTTAATGCAGATGATCTCAATATCCTTGAGCGTCTGCGCGAGGGCGGAATCGAGGCACTCGCGCAGGTAGCGCTGAACATTGTAAATGGGAATAAGCAGCGACAGAACAGGGCTGCCAGAGGCGTTAGTAGACAAATGTGCTCCTTAGGAAATACCTGTCGTTTCATGGTATCAAAGGGTCAGCGCGCCAGCGGGCGTTTATATAATCTATGGAGCCTCTTGCGGGCAAAGCGGCCCCACGTCATGCGGCGGGCCCATGGCAGGTTCCTGCGTTTTATTCAAAGCTTGCCGCCAAGGTGCGCCGAGCCTTTACAATAGGACAGTCCCAAGGACGTATTCGATAGCTTCCGCGCTGCACTCACCCGCCGCGCGTGAAAGGATATATTGCCCCATGCCTTCAACCCTTCCCGCTCCCATCGATAAGCTCGCCATTGTCGTCGTTACGTACAAGCGCCAGGAACTCCTGGCCAACTTGTTCGACTCCATGACCGAGCTTACGGCAGCGCCCTGGCGCATCGTGATCGTCGATAACGAGAATTCGCGTGAGACCGAGGCCATGTGCACCGCATTCAACGAGCGCCTGGCCAACCTGTGGGGCACCGACATCGAACAGCCCGACGCGAAGGGCGGCACTGACCGCGTCATCTACGCACCACAGCTCGAAAACGGCGGCGGTGCAGGTGGCTTCTCCGCCGGCACCAAATGCGCCTACGACCTGGGCGCCCAGTGGTTCTGGGTGATGGACGACGACGTGCTCGTCATCCCCGAAGGCATCGAGCGTCTTGCCAAGTGGACCGACCGCTACGATGTCATCCAGGGTTCGCGCCTGGACTTTGACGGCGGCGCCTTCTTTTGGCAGTACCAGCTCATCCTTTCGCTTGGTATCCCCAACCCCATCGCTAAGTGGGACCTGGGCCCCAAGGGCTACCGCGCCATGAACCAGTTGTGCTTTGAAGGCGGCCTGTTCTCGCGCCGCGTGGTCGACAAGATCGGCCTGCCGGATGCGCGATTCTTCATCTACGGCGACGATGCCTGCTACGGCTACGTGGCCAGCCAGCACTTCCCCGCCGCCGTTGTTGCCGACGTGGTGCTCAAGCGTGCCCGCGCTGTCTCTAACTGGGATATCGCCGGCAAGCGCCAGCTCAACTCTACGAGCGACACCAACCGCTACTACATCATGCGCAACCGCGGTTATCTGGCCCGCTACATGCAGATTTACGGCGACTATCACCCCGCGCTGTTCCGTCTGGGCAACGTCGCGACCTTCTGCAAGGAGTTCATTCGCCTGGCTGCCGTTGACAAGTGCTTTAAGACCGGTATTCCGGCGCTGCGCCGAGGCATGAAGGACGCCCGCAAGATCGTCAAGGATCCCAACTGGAAGCCCATGCCACCCATGAAGGACACCGAGTAACGGAAGCCGGAAACACCTCGGCGCTTAAAGCCGCTGGCACACCGTAGCCACATGCTGCCCATCAAAACCGAACCCCCAGCGCATGCGACCCACGCCGGGGCGCGGCACACGGATTTCGTCGATGCCGTCGCGCTCTATGTCGAGCAGCGCCTGCA
>CABRLT010000170.1 GCA_902471785.1 uncultured Collinsella sp. | reverse complement strand
CCATGTCCATCTTTGTGCTACTGCGGCCGACGGTGCTGTTCGAGATGGGCTTTCAACTCTCGTGTGCCAGCGTCTTAGCCATTCTGTGCTTTTGTCCCTATGCGACCTACGCTTTGGGTGAGCTAGGTGTGCCATCAGGCGTTGCCAGCGTGCTTTCCGTCACGCTGTGCTCACAACTGGCGACACTTCCCATTACCATTCCTGCCTTCGGTACATTCTCGCTCATTGCTCCGTTGGCAAATGCGGTCCTCGGTCCGGTGGTGAGCGTACTGCTCGCTGTGTCGATCGTGCTGGTTCCCTTTTCGTTCGTGGCACCGTTGCGGACTTGGGCACTCGTTGTGCCCATGATTGCCGCCCGTTGCACGCTGTTTTTCGAGCAGCTGTTTGCCGCCGTGCCGGGTGCATCCGTGAGTGTGCCGCCCGATAGCATGTGGGTTTACCTAGTGCCGTGTTTGCTGGCGGTTCTGCTTGTCCGGTGGCCGCGTCCCCGTGCACGTCCTATGGCGGTGGGGCTTGCATGCCTGGTGCTCTTGGCTGCGATTCCGTACGTCTACTGGGATCGATTCGCTCCGCCTTCGGTGACGGTGCTCGATGTGGGCCAGGCCGATGCGATTCTTATCCGCCAGGGCGGCGCAGTAGCACTCGTCGACTGCGGGCTCGACGAGCGCGTGGTGGCGACGTTGGTCCGCAATAACGTGCACCATATCGATGCCGTCTTTGTGACGCATTGGGATGAGGACCACTGGGGTGGTCTGCCTGCCGTGCTCGAACAGTTTTCGGTCGGAACGATTGCCGTGGCGGCAGATGCGCTGGAGGATGCTCCTGCCGAGGTGTTGAACCGACCTGGCGTGGAGTATCGGCAGGTGCGCCATGGGGATACGGTCGACATCGGCTCATTTTGCGCCCGCGTGATGTGGCCATTCGAGTCCGTGGATGGCGAGGGAAATGAGGACTCGCTTGTCCTGCTGCTCTCTTATATTCAGGAAGGCAAGGGCCTGCGTATGCTCCTCACCGGCGATGCCGAGCTCGACCAAGAACGGGAATTCGTGCAGGAGGTGGGGGATATCGATGTCCTTAAACTTGGGCATCACGGCTCTAAGGTTTCAGTCGATGGTGAGTTGCTGGACGTCCTGAAGCCCGAGCTTTCCCTCGCGAGCGCGGGCGAGGGGAATCGATACGGCCATCCGTCCGACGCCTGCATCGATGCCGTTAAGGAAGCGGGCGGCGTGTTCGCGTGCACTATCGAACACGGCGACATTACCGTCACGCCGACTGCGAATGGCTTTGCGATGCGATGCCAGCGACCGTGACGACGTCGTTGGCGTGTGGTGGGCCCCTGGGCTAGAATGGCACGGAACGAATACGAAGGCCTGCGGGAGGGGAGCGCAATGTCCGAAACCGGTCTGCTGCCGGCATATCTGATCGTTGGTACCGACGGAGTCAAGCGCGATCACGCCGTCTCGCGTATGAAAGCGCGTCTGGAAAAGTCGGGTATGGTCGAGTTCAACCTCGACGAGCGCGACATGACCAAGGACCCCGATATCGAGTCGATTATCGGATCGCTTAACACCTTTCCGATGGGCAGCGAGTTTCGCCTGGTAATCCTTGATGGCTGCTCAAAGCTCGCCAAGGCGGTCTCGGAGCCGCTCGTCGAGTATCTGGCGAGTCCCAGCCCCACAACGGTTTGCCTCATAATCGCCGATTCGCTTGCCAAGAACACGCGCCTGTACAAGGCAATCGCCAAGATTGACAAGAAGGCCGTGATCGATTGCTCCGGCACCAAGCGCTGGGAGCTTCCGCGCCGCGTGCAGCAGATGGCGACGCAGCATGGCAAGTCGATCTCGACGGCGGCCGCCGAAGAGCTCGTTTCGCGCTCGGGCGAGAACACCCGCATGCTCGATAACGACTTGGCTAAGCTTGCCCAGATGGTCGAGGCGCCCCAGATTGAGCTTGCCGACGTTGAGCGCTGGATTGTACGTACGGCAGAGGTCCAACCCTGGGACTTTCTCAATGCGGTCTCGGCCCGTGACATGCGCCGCTCGCTCGAGCTCTTCAATCTACTGCCCGCCAAGAGCTACGTGTGGACTTACACATTGCTGTGCGGTCGCATCCGCGAGCTTATCGTTGCCAAGGCGCTCGATGCGCGCGGACAGGGTCGTGAGCTGGCCGCAACGCTCAAGCTCCAGTCCTGGCAGGTCAAGAATCACCTGACCTGGGCACGTCGCTTTTCGATGGCAGAGCTCGTTGCAGCGCTCGAGGGCGCGGTCGATGTGGAGCTCGCGCTCAAGGGTTCGGCCGATTCTCAGACCGCGCTTTTGCTCTGGATTACGAACATCTTGAGAAAATCGTGATGATACCTGCCTATTTGACAAATTCGTTCTACCCCTTTGAGGGGGAGCGTGCTATAGTAGGCGCTTGCATGACCTCACCGTGTCTCAGAGGTGTCATACATTTTTTGCAAGGAACTCGAAAGGAACTCCAGAAGTGGCAAACATCAAGTCTCAGAAGAAGCGTATCCGCACCAATGAGGCAGCTCGCATGCGTAACAAGGCTGTCAAGTCCGAGCTCAAGACGCTGACCAAGCACGTCCAGTCCGCCGTTGCCGAGGGCGACGCCGAGAAGGCCCAGGCTGCCCTCAAGACCGTCACCAAGCGTCTCGACATGGCTGCCGCCAAGCATGTTATCCACAAGAACCAGGCTTCCAACCGCAAGTCCGGTCTTGCCAAGCTCGTGAACAGCATCAACGCCTAAGTTGTAAATTTCACACCACACAGATTACGCGCATAAATGGAGCCTGTTTTATGGAACAGGCTCCATTTTTTGTGTCGCTCGGGTAAGATAGTCCGCATGAATACTTCAATTGACATTTCCCACATCCGCAACTTCTCAATCGTTGCGCACATCGACCATGGCAAGTCCACGATCAGCGATCGCATCCTCGAGCTCACCCATACCGTCGATGAGCGCGACATGGAGTCGCAGTTGCTCGACACCATGGATATCGAGCGCGAGCGCGGCATCACGATCAAGTCCAATGCCGTTCGTGTTTCCTATGACGCCGACGATGGCGAGACGTATCAGTTCAACCTGATCGATACGCCGGGCCACGTGGACTTTACCTATGAGGTCTCGCGCTCGCTGGCAGCCTGCGAGGGCGCGGTGCTCGTTGTCGACGCCACGCAGGGCGTGGAGGCGCAGACCGTCTCCAACGCGACGCTCGCCATGAACGCCAATCTGGACATTGTGCCGGCCATCAACAAGATCGACCTGCCCTCGGCACACCCCGACGAGGTTAAGACCGAGATCGAGGATGACCTGGCGATCCCTGCCGATGATGCCGTGTGTGTCTCGGGCAAGACCGGCGAGGGCATCCACGATCTGCTGGAGTCCATTGTCTTTTTGATCTCTCCGCCCAAGGGCGATGCGAACGCGCCGCTCAAGGCACTCATTCTGGATTCGTACTTCGACGAGTATCGTGGCGTCGTCGCCACGGTGCGCGTCTTTGACGGCTCCATCAAAAAAGGCGATACCTTGCGCATGATGCAGGCAAAGGGCGACTTTTTGGTCGATGGCGTGGGTGTCAAGCGTCCTGCCGAGACCCCGGTTGACGCGCTGACGGTTGGCGAGGTCGGCTACGTGGTCACGGGCCTGAAGGACCCCGAGGCCGTGCGCGTGGGCGATACCCTCACGTGGGCGTCGAATCCCTGCCCCGAGCCGCTTCCCGGC
>CABRLT010000169.1 GCA_902471785.1 uncultured Collinsella sp. | reverse complement strand
TGGTCGTGGTGGTCTTGCCCTCGCCCGCAGGCGTGGGGTTGATGGCGGTCACGAGGACAAGCTTGGCCTGGTGATCAGTCGGCTCGTTGAGCAGTGAATAGTCGACCTTAGCCTTGTCGAAGCCGTACGGAATCAGGTGCTTAACGTCGACGCCGGCGTTCTTGGCCACCTCGGTAATAGGCAGTGGCGTGACAGAACGTGCGATTTCGATGTCAGTAGGCATGGGCGGTCCTTTCGTTACCGAATGAGAAAAAGACCAATTCAGCATAGCACGGGCGCGCAATAGTAAAACACCCATAACCGATGAACGGCGATATGTTTACCCGATGCCCAGCGATAGCCCAACAGCCCGCCAAAACAAAGCGCCCTAAACGGTAGGTTCAATCCCCAGGTGCTCAAAGGTGCGAAGGGTTGCCTGACGGCCCTGCGGCGTACGAATCATCAACCCGCACTGCAGCAGATAGGGTTCATAGACATCCTCGAGCGTTCCCGGGTCCTCGCCCACCGCGCTGGCAAGCGTCGTCAGGCCCACGGCACGACCGGAGAACGTCTTGGCGAGTGTCTCCAAAATGCGAATATCCATCCAGTCCAGACCGAGCTCATCGATCTCGAAAAACTCGAGCGCCTGACGGCAGATATCGAGCTCGATGGGACCGTTGCCGCGCACCTGCGCGTAATCGCGCACGCGTTTGAGCAGACGGTTGGCAAGACGCGGCGTGCCACGCGAGCGCGAGCCGATCTCGAGCGCGCTGGGATGGTCGATTGTCACGCCCAGAATGGTCGCCGAGCGTGTCACAATCTGGGCAAGCTCCTCGACCGTGTAGTAATCCAAGCGATACGAAATGCCAAAGCGATCACGCAGCGGGCCGGTCAGCATGCCCGAACGGGTCGTGGCCGCCACCAGCGTAAACTTGGGAATATCCAGGCGAATCGAACGCGCCGCAGGACCCTTGCCGATCACGATATCGAGCGCAAAGTCCTCCATCGCGGGGTACAGGACCTCCTCGACCGATCGGTTGAGGCGGTGGATTTCGTCGATAAACAGCACGTCACCCGGATGCAGGTTGGTAAGGATGGCAGCCAGGTCGCCGGTACGCGCGATGGCCGGACCGCTCGTCGTCTTGATCTGAGCGCCCAGCTCGTTGGCGATAACGGTGGCCAGCGTGGTCTTGCCCAGACCCGGAGGGCCCGAGAAGATCACGTGGTCGAGCGTCTCGCCACGGCTCTGCGCCGCTTCGATCAACACGCGCAGGCTCTGCTTGATATGCTCCTGGCCGCAGTAATCGTCCAGGCGCTGGGGGCGCAAAGTGCGATCGACATCGAGGTCCTCGGCCGTCAGCTCCGAGCCCACCATGCGCTCGCCATGCGCCATGGATGCCGCCGGCGAGTTGCCGGGCGTCGCCCACAGGTCCTGAGAGTCATCGGCTTCCCACATCACGCATCCATTCCGAGTCGCTTAAGCGCCGCGCCGAGCAAATCCTCGACACGCATATCCTGCCCATCATACCCGCTCAGAGCGACATCGGTCTCCTGCGGGCTAAAGCCCATGGAAAGGAGTGCCGCACGGGCATCATCAATGGCCGAGGGAGCGGCAGCGGGCACGGACATCGCAACCTGTCCGGGAATCACGTCGACCGGCACAAAGCCCTTATCCTTGGCAAAGGTACTCTTGAGCTCCAGGATCAGACGCTGCGCGGTCTTTTTGCCCACACCGGGCACCTTGGCCATGCCCTTGTCGTCCTCGGCCATCACCAGCGAATACAACTGACCCACGGTATAGGTGGAGAGCACGGCAAGCGCCAGGCGCGGACCGACGCCCGAGACGGACACGAGCCGGTCGAACATCGTGCGCTCATCCTTTGAGGAAAAACCGAAAAGTGTCATGGCGTCCTCGCGCACCTGCATACGCGTGTAGAGGCGGACCTCGCCGCCGGGCGTCGGCAACGTGGCCGCAGTGCTACCCGAGATGCCGAGTTCAAAGCCAACGCCCGACACGTCGACGACGGCCGAGCTCATCGTGGCCTCGACAAGCGTTCCATGGAGCTGGGAAATCATCAGTATCCGGTTCCTCTCTGTTGATAGAACTCGCCACCGGTAAGGGCACGGGTGCGGCTGAGGTTTACGTGGCAGATGGCGCAAGCCAGGGCATCGGCGGCATGGTCGGGATGCGGGTCGTGGTCGAGCTGCGTGAGCGTACGAACCATATACGCGACCTGCCGTTTGTCCGCGGCTCCGGTGCCCACAACAGCCTGCTTAATCTGCATAGGCGTGTACTCGCCAATCTCGAGCGCGCATTCCGAAAGCGCCACGAGCGCGGCACCGCGGGCATGCGCTGTAGGGATGGCCGAGCGAACGTTGGCGCCAAAGTAAATGCTCTCGATGGCAGCGGTATCGGGTCGATAACGCTCCACGACGCCCTTGAGGTCGCGGGCGATATGCGACAGGCGCACCGCGAGCGGACTACCCGCGCTGGTCTCGATGCAGCCATAGGCACGGCAGCGAACCTCGCCACGCCGCTCCTCGATAATCCCCCAACCCGTATGAGCCAAACCGGGGTCAATGCCCAAGATAACCAAGCCGACCTCCCCTCGCCACAAGCACAGCGCAAGACAAGGCCCCGCGCATCATTCACGAACGTCTGTTCTAGAATAACACAACGCTAACCCTATAAGTCAGCCGAGATCGAATTGTAGGTTGAGTATACGCAAGCGAGCGCCCGCCAGAGCGAGCAAGGTGCCTTGAAAGAGGAGGGCATTGACCTGGCGGTCATGTCCGACGATTGAAAGGCAGATTGCCGCTCTGGCGGGCGCGCAGCGACCTAGTTCTGAGAGAAGAACGGAAATTGTCGGGGATCAACCGGCGGATGCGGCATCGGGCCACCCTGGGGCCCACCCTGCGGGCCACCCTGGCCGCCCATCATCTTATCGATGGCGTCCTGAACCTCGCCCTCGAACTTTTTCATTCCCTCGTGTAAACGACGCTGACCGTCCTCAGAGCGCAGCTCCTCCATTTGCTCGGGCGAAATACCCAGTAGCTCGCCCAGCACGCCCATCATCTCGTTTCGCACGCGCTCGCTCGTATCCTCGTCAGCAAAACGGCGCACCTCGGCGCGCGCCAGCGAATCGACCGTCATACGCTCCTTGCCGTTAAGCCCCAGGTCGGACCACGCGAGCATATACGGCCAGGCACGCTCGGCAAACGAACGGGCCGAGACGATCGGCGCCATCGGCAACATGCGGCGGGCAGCCTCACCCTGTCGAACGAGCATCAGCAGCAGCGAGCAGGCCTCAGGCTTGCCAGCGGCCATCGGGATGTCGTCGAAAGATCGATTGCGGTCCACGTGCGCCTCGAGCGCGCCATCGACCTCACCCGGCTCAAGCCCGCCGAGCAGCTGTGCCGCACGGTCGAGCATATCGACCGGACCGTCGAGCGTCGAGAGCGCCTGCGCCAGCACGCGCTCCATACAATCTTCCACTGCGTTGAGCGTCACGAGCTCTTGGGGCACCACGGCAGACGTGCGGTTGCGCACACGCGCCACAAACTCAAGCGTCGACAGGTACACATCGCCAAAGGGCGCAAAGTCGCCCTGGTAGCCGCCGCAAAGCGCCGGCGCCGCCAGCGCGTACTCGGTTTTGGACAGCGGGCTCAGCGCCATCGCACCCAGCTCGAGCGCCGTATCCTCCAGCATCAGGCCCAGCGTGCGCGAGCGCAGGCGCTCGGCATCGC
>CABRLT010000168.1 GCA_902471785.1 uncultured Collinsella sp. | reverse complement strand
GCATGGCTCTTGGAGCCAAAGAAGTTGACGTACCAGACATTGAGCAGGCCCATCAGCGCAACGGCGTTCTGCTCGAGCGGAGTGTTGCAGAAGTACTCGTCGATGGCGTGGAAACCCTCGAGGAACTGCTGGAAGCGCTCGGGACCGAGCACGACGATCAGGGACAGGCCCACGGCGGAGTCAACGGAGTAACGGCCGCCGACCCAGTTCCAGAAGCCAAAGGCGTTGGCCGGGTCGATACCGAAGGCCTCGACCTTGTCGAGTGCGGTAGAGACGGCGACAAAGTGCTTAGCCACAGCCTCGGCGTTCTGCTCATCGGAGCCGTCGATGGCGCCCTGGGCCTTGAGCTGCTCGAGCATCCAGGTCTTGACCTCGCGGGCGTTGGTGAGGGTCTCGAGCGTGGTGAAGGTCTTGGAGACGATGATTACGAGCGTGGTCTCGGGATCCAGGCCCTTGAGCTTCTCGGCCTGGTCGTTGGGGTCGATGTTGGAGATGTAGCGGCAGTCGATACCGGCGTCGGCATAGGGACGCAGAGCCTCGTAGGCCATGACCGGGCCCAGGTCGGAGCCGCCGATGCCGATGGACACCAGATGCTCGATCTTCTTGCCGGTAACGCCCTTCCACTCACCGGAGCGCACGCGCTCGGCGAAGGCATACATGCGGTCGAGGACCTCGTGCACGTCGGCGACGACGTCCTGGCCGTCGACGATGAGCTGGCCCTTCTCGCTTGCCGGGCGGCGCAGCGCGGTGTGCAGGACAGCGCGGTCCTCGGTAGTGTTGATGTGCTCGCCAGAGAACATGGCGTCGCGGCGCTCCTCGAGCTTCACCTCGCGGGCAAGATCGCACAGCAGCTTGACGGTCTCATCGGTCACCAGGTTCTTCGACAGATCGAAGTGCAGGTCACCGGCGTCAAAGCTCAGTTTGTTCACGCGGTCGGCGTCAGCAGCGAACCAGGCCTTGAGGTCGATACCTTCGGCCTCGAGCTTCTCCTGATGAGCCTCGAGCGCCTTCCAAGCGGCAGTCGACGTAGCATCGATAGGTGCGGCAACAGTTGCCATAGAGTCCTCCTCAGCATACGGGCGCACGCCTCCATGCGCCCGGACATTCAGATGCCACTATTCTAGCGCAGGTCAAGACTACAATCAGCGAGCGTTGCCAATCGGCCCCCAAACGGCAACCGATTAAAAAGGGACAGGCTTATTTTGGCAGGTCAAACGCTTTACCAACCAAAAATAACCCGTCCTTTTATGGCAAATATTAGGCCGCGGCGCAGATGCTACCGAGCAACTCACGCAGAGGAGACCCGATGCCCTCCAGCAGTTCGGGCGCGATAATGGCAAAAACGGGAACCTCACCGGTGCCCACGACAGCAGGCGCCTTGCCCTCCGAGAGAATGCATCCATAAGGGACAAAACCGTCTTCGCCGGCATCGAGCGCCGCCATGCGACGCGCGAGCTCGCGCGCAAAGCCAGCAGTATCGGCATCGCCAATCGCCAGGACAAAGTCCACGCCCTCATCGGTTGCCAGGGCTACGGCCTCATCGACCAAATCGTCTCCCCCGTCGCCCCCGGCCGAACCGCAACGAAAGAGTACGCGTTCGAGCAGGGCACGATCGAGCGAGCCCAGCGCCGCCGAAACGAGCTCATCGCGCGTGTGCTTGTCGCCTCCCAGCACGACCAGTGCCTTGGTGCCGCCATAGTGGGCAACCAATCGCCCGCACCAGCGAGCCACATCCCCATCCGCAACCAAGCGCGTCGGCATACCAAACCCATAGTTGACCATTATCCCCACAACCCTTCCGTGCTTTATGGTGGTATCGATCGTTAGGCTCATGCTACGAAGCGAGCTTTTCCGAGCTGTTTCGCGCTCTTTAGGGCTGCGTTAAAACCCCGATGAAGCCGCACGACCATACTTGCCAAAAAGGGACAGATTTTGACGGTGTCCGGACGAGCGGGTATTATCGAACAGATATTCGAAAAGAACATGTGTTTGATGGAGGGACACGGATGGCGCACGAGCAGCACACCTATATCTGCATCGACCTCAAGACGTTTTATGCCAGCGTCGAGTGCGTCGACCGTGGGCTCGATCCGCTCACCACCAACCTAGTCGTTGCCGACGAATCGCGCGGACGCACGACCATCTGCCTCGCCATCACGCAGGCCATGAAGGACTTAGGTATTCACAACCGCTGCCGCCTATTCGAGATTCCCGACGGCATCGACTACATCAAGGCCGTACCGCGCATGCAGCACTACATGGAGGTGTCGGCGCAGATCTACGGTATCTACCTGGAATACGTCAGTCCGCAAGACGTTCACGTCTACTCAATTGACGAGTGCTTTATCGACGTGACACCCTATCTGGACCTCTATCACACCGATGCGGAAGGCTTCGCCTGCATGTTGCGCGACGAGGTCCTGGCGCGCACCGGCATCACGGCGACGGTCGGCATCGGCCCCAACCTATTCCAGGCCAAAGTTGCACTCGATATCACCGCCAAGCACGTACCCAGCCGCATCGGCATACTCGACGATGAGACCTTTCGCAAGGAAATCTGGCCCCATCGTCCCATCACCGATATCTGGGGCATCGGCCCCGGCGTGGCAGCACGACTCGAAAAATACGGCGTCTACGATCTGATGGGCGTCGCGGCGCTCGACGAAAACCTGCTTTACGACGAGCTCGGCGTCAATGCCGAGTATCTCATCGACCACGCCTTCGGACGCGAGCCGACAACCATCGCCGATATCCAAGCCTATCGCCCGCAAGCAACTTCGACCACCACAGGACAGGTGCTCTCGAAGGGCTATGCCTACGAGCAGGCCTACACCGTCTTGCGCGAGATGGTCGACAACGCCGTGTTGGACTTGATCGATAAGCACGTGGTCTGCGACAGCATCTCGCTCTTTGTGGGCTACGCGAGCGAGCGCGCCGACATACGCAGGCTTGATGCCAGCGGTACTGCACAATATGTGGACGGATGCGGACACCTGCGCTCGAGTACGTCGAGCATCGAACCCACCGCAACCGCCGGCCCCGAGCTCGCGCCCCGTGCTCCCAAGCCCGTCCAGCGCGATGACGAACGGCGCCGCCTGGTGCGCGAAGCGCAGGCAATCGATGGCATCTTTGTGGGAGAGCATGGTGGCAAACCGCGTGGTGGCTATGCCGCGCTCTTTGCGCACTCCAACGCCTCGCGCAAGCTGCCCGAGCGTACCAATTCGTTTAAGAAGATCATGGGCTATTTCGATGAGCTCTGGGCGCAGACTGTCGATCCCAAACGACCGGTCAAGCGCATCAACCTGGGCTTTAGCAATCTTGTGCCCGAGGAATTTGCCACCATCGATCTGTTCAGCGATATCGAGGCCGATGAGCGCGAGCGCGACCTGGCGCGCGCCGTCCTGGCCGTGAAAGGCAAGTACGGCAAGAACGCGCTCGTCAAGGGATTAAGCTTTACCGCCGGCGCCACCGCGCGCGAGCGCAACGATCAAGTTGGAGGACACCGTGCCTAAACCCAAACAACAGCCCATGCGCCCGCCGACCGCCTTCGAGCGCCTGGCGGACCCCGAGGGCAGACGCCGCGCAGCCGACCCCAACCTCACTGCCAACGGTGCCGTGCGCGCCAACCGCGCCGCACAGTTTATGCCCTTTGCCGCCCTCACGGGATACTACGAGCTCGTGCGCAAGCAGGAAATCACCGTCGAGCAAAAACGTGAGCTCACGGAAGAAAAAGCCCTCGAGCTTTC
>CABRLT010000167.1 GCA_902471785.1 uncultured Collinsella sp. | reverse complement strand
CGCCGATAAACTCGATGACGGCGGTGGCGGGCTTGGCCTTGTCGTTCTCGCCCTGCTCCTCAAACTCATCCTTGTAGTAATAGGTGCCCTTTTCTGCCAGCGATCCCTTTGCCGGCTTCGTGCATTCCTTATCGGTGTAAATGGGAGTCTGCTTCTGGAAGTAGTAGTAGCGGTTGGTATCGGCCGGCTCAAAGGTCGCAACCGTATCACCCAACGCACCGGTCTTCCACTTGTTTGCGTAGAAGCTCACGGTCTTGCTGTCATCGTCGGCAACGGTCGTATTCTTTTCGATGTAAGTCTTGAGCCCCGTGACCTTCTCAGGCGTAAATAGGTTGTCGAGCGCAACACTCTTCACGCTCGAAGCATACTTCACCTGGATGGGCTTAACGCTGTCGACCGAAAGCTTGCCGTCTACGGTCTTAAAGTGGCTCAGCGGAATCAACGATGCAGGAATGTTAACCGTTACGATATCGCCCTTCTGGGGATTGTCATCGCCGGCACGCTGCACGGTAATGAGCAGGTCTTTTGCCTTGCCGGTGAACTCATATGTGTCGGTATTGGTTTCTTCATTGAACGTCTTGCTCGCCTCGGTAAACGGCGTGCCGTTGATGACGACTTCGGTAAATCCATCGACCTGCATAAAGTCGCCCAGCTCGTCGGTAAACGTGATGTAGCCAGACTTGGTCTTGTCATATCCCTTATGGATTTCGGTCGGATAAGGCGCCTCCGATGTGATGGCCTGCGAGATGTCGTCGAAGACCTTCTTGAGCTCTTCGGCATTGGTCGCCGACTTGTAGTAGTCGGAGTTTTCCGCGCGTGCACCATGAGTATCCCATGCCGTGGCATTGGGGTAGTTGCTCGAAACGGCGTGCATGAACTTGTTCTCTTTTTGGCTTTTTCCCGAATCCTGGATACCAGCGCTGGGGTCCGCGCCATCAAAGATGCCGATAGTATAAACGGTGGCCTTGCTGTCCTTCATGTTCATAGCAGCTGTCACGGCAGCGTTGGCGACACCCGCATCGAATTTATTTTGCTTTGTTGGCGTACCGTCGGTAAAGAACACAATAATCTTCTTGGCGTCTTTGCGGCCAGAAGTGATAGTGATTCCCTCGGCCAGCTCTAGGCCATAGTCGGCGCGCGTGGCGCCGGCAGGCTGAATTTGATTAATTGTATTCTTCTTGAGATCATCCGCATTGCTGCCGGAACAGTAGGTCAATTCTTTCATAACCTGGGTGTAATTGTAGGAGTACCCTCCGTCGCGATACATATTGTTGCCGATATCGTTGGACTTCTTGCCCGCAAACTTAACAATGGCAACCCTATGCTGCCTATTGACACCCTCGATGCCCTCGTTTTGCTTGGCAATGGTATCGATAAAGCTATTCGCAGCGTTCTTCAACGCATCGATACGCTTAGGTGAGTCTATACCGCCCATATGATCATCCATCGAGCCAGAGGCGTCCAGCACCATCACGATGTCGAGTGGCGTGGTAACCGTTACGGTTGAATTAGACGTCGAGGACATCGCCGAAAGCGTAGTCACAAAATCTGACGCTTCGTTTTCTCCGGCTTTCTTGACCGTCTTGTCGGTCCAGATTCGGCCGACGTTTTGAGTCGTTACTTTGTTACCGTTGTGACCGGCCGCCCAGATTTCCCAGCGTCCGCTGGTGTCGGGGTCGACGACCGTTCCGCTTACTGTCGGCCCGTCCATTCCGGTGCTGGACCTGGCGTTGGCCTCGGGCAGCATGGCGAATGCTGCGGCTGGCAATACCAGCACTACGGCCAGTATCACCGCCAAGAGATCCCTCGTGTACTTACTCATCGCGTCTCCCTTCTCGCGGTCTCAGACCTTGCATCAGCCTAAAGTTACGGAATGAGACACAATTAGGGCAGGTGACACATGTTCCAGATTCGGTTTTGGGCGTGAGACAAATGTCTCACCAAAGTTGAGACACGGCGTTTTCGCAGGAAAACGGGTGCGACTCAAGATGGATGGGGGCAAAAGGGCGCGTTTCCCCCATCCCCGAGGGAGCAGTCGATGGCGCTCGCCACAAAACTGGCCCATCTACTACGTTTGACTCGATACCCCCGACCATACCCGCGTTTCATGAAAAATCGCAGGCGTTTTACCTGCGGCTTTTATTTCACATTACTTGCCATGGTTGAGGGTAGCGGCCTAAACGTAGTAGATGGGTTCATTTCGTGGCAGACGGGTCACGCGGCAGCCCTCGCAAGGCCAAAATGATCCGTTTCCCTCTGTCCACGGGAGATCAAGGGATGCTACGGATATGGTGGTATTTCAAAACTATGCCGGATTACGGGGCTAAAGTCGGGACCCTCATCCATACCTCCATTTTTTGAAAAACGGCAGGCTATCTACCTGCGGTTTTGTTTTTGCGATTTTCTGTATGGTCGGAGGTTCGCTATCCAGCCCCGTAATCCGGCATAGTTTTGTTCGCGGCGGCCCAACCGCGCGTTCACGCGTGGGGCATTTGCCCCATCGGCCCCTATCCCAGCCCTATTCCGGTTTGGTTTCCACCGTGGGAGTCTTGTCCGCTGCGACTGGAGTGCGGGCGGTGTCCATAGTCAGGCAGTGTTTGGGGCAGCTCTCGATGCACTCGCCGCACACCACGCAGGCGTACGGATCGATCGACCAGGTACCGCCCTTGCGATCGACCGCGAGCGCGCCCGCCGGGCAGCGGCGCGCACACATGCCGCAGCAGATGCACACGTCCATATCATTGACGATATGTCCGCGCAAGCGCTCGGGCGCCGTCAGCTCCTCCTGCGGGTAGCACACCGTTACCGGCTGCTTGACCATAGAACCCAAGGCCGTCTTGGCAAATGTCAGTAAACTCATGCCGCGCCTACCTTTCCGTGCAGCTGATGCAAGGGTCGATGGTCAGGATAATCATGGGCACGTTGGCAAGGAGCACGCCCTGCAGCGCATACGTCAGACCCGCCAGGTTTTGCGACGTCGGCGTGCGCACGCGGAAACGCCCGCCAATCCCGTCGTGCGGAATCTTGCCCACAAGCTCCTTAATGATGTCCATGGCCTGCGTGACCTCGGCGCAACGCACCTGGCAGCGGGCATAGCAATCGCCATCGGTAGCAACGATGGGCTCAAACGCGGCCAAGTCCGCATAGGCGCCGTCACCGAACATGCGCACGTCGTAGTCCACGCCCGAGGCGCGGCCGAACGGACCGACCATCGAAAGCTCCAGCGCGTCTTTCTTGCTAATCACGCCCACGCCATGCAGGCGCTCGCCGCAGCTGTTGTCGTCCAAAAACGTATGCACCAGGGCCTCGTAGTCAGGACGCATGGCATCGAGCGTCTGGACAATGCCCGCCAGCTCGGAGTCCTCGATATCGTGCTTAAGGCCGCCGATCTCGTTAATCGACAGAATCACGCGCCCGCCGCAAGTGCTCTCAAAAATCTTGAGTATCTGCTCGCGCAGGGTCCATGACCGATAGAACAGCGCCTCGAAGCCAAAGGCATCGGCGAGCAGGCCCAGCCACAGCAGATGCGAGTGAACGCGCGAAAGCTCATGCAGAATGGTGCGGATATACTGCACGCGGCCAGGCACCTCGATGCCGAGCATGCGCTCGCAGGCGCTGGCATAGCCGCAGCTATGGCCCACGGCGCAGATGCCGCAGATGCGCTCGGCAATGTAGCCAAACTGATGCATATCGCGCTTTTCGGTGAGCTTCTCGAGTCCGCGGTGCACAAAGCCGATCTGCGGAATTG
>CABRLT010000166.1 GCA_902471785.1 uncultured Collinsella sp. | reverse complement strand
GATAGGCGGCCGCCTCGCAGGCACGCTGGAGCTCGATGCCGGCGAGCGGGTCATCGTTGGGAAGGTCCTCGGGTGTGACGTTAACGAGCAGGGCGGCATTTGCGTTGCGTCCGTCGCGGGCATTGAGACTGGCGCCGTTGACGCACAGGTGGCCCTGCTCGGAAGAGGCGGCGACAACCTGCCCGCCGGGGCACATGCAAAACGAGAACACGCTGCGGCCGTTGGGAAGATGGGCGACGAGCTTGTAAGGGGCTGCTCCGAGGGCAGGATGTCCCGCCGAGGCTCCGTATTGGACTCGGTCGATGTCGCGCTGCGGATGCTCGATGCGAACGCCCATGGCAAAGGTCTTTTGTGCGAGGGCCACGTTGTGGCCCTTAAGGAGCTCAAAAATATCGCGAGCAGAATGCCCGCAGGCGAGGATGAGGTGCTTTGTCTCGATTGGCTCACAAGCGGCGTCTTGGGACGATTGGACATCAATACCGGTGATGGCGCCAGACGCGTCGATGCGAATGTCGACGAGCTTCGTTCGATAACGGACGACACCTCCGAGCTGCTCGATGCGCTGGGATATAGCGGTGACAACCGTGGGAAGGATGTCGGAGCCAATGTGCGGCTTGGCATCCCACAGAATATCGCGGGGCGCACCCGCCTCGACGAAGGTTTCGAGGATAAGGCGATGGGCGGGATTTTTGGTTCCCGTATTGAGTTTGCCGTCCGAGAAGGTTCCCGCGCCGCCCAGGCCAAACTGGATATTGCTCTCGGGGTCGAGGATGCGCTCCTTTAGAAAGAGATCGATCGCCTGCGAGCGGCGAAATGCCGGGTCGCCGCGCTCGATGAGCAAGGGCTTAAGACCTGCTTCGGCGAGCGTAAGCGCAGCGAAAAGGCCGGCGCATCCGGCGCCGACAACGACAGGGCGTTCTTGAGGTGCGTCGGAGGCGGGGGAGGGGAATGAAGGCTCATCGTCTTCTATCGCGCGTACGAGCGAGCGGTCACGTTCGGAAACGCTGTCGACCGCTTCTCGCTCGAGGTGGGGACTAGTCAGCTCAACACGAAAGCTCAGGATAAAATGGACGTCTCGTTTTTTGCGAGCGTCGATTGACTTGCGGTGGAGCTCGATGGACTTGATCTCGGAGTCCTTGCAACGTAAGACGCGCTTGGCGACTCGCTTGCCAACAATGAGGCAGGCATTTTCATCGCCGGCTTCATCGAGCGACGCGTTGACTTGGGTGATTTCGATCATCGAGGTCTCCTTAGAGGCAAGAAAGAGGCCGTCCGGTATCCCAGACGGCCCGAATGCGTTTTTGATTATAGACTGCGCGGCTACAGGCTGCTTGCAGCGCGAATGCCCGAGAGCCAGGCCCACGCAAGGTTAAAGCCTCCGCAATCGGCGTCGATGTCGAGCGCTTCGCCGCAGACGTAAAGCGGGGCGTCGACAACGCTGCGCGCGCGTAGACTGGGTGTTGAGATGCTCTCGACAGATACGCCACCACGCGTGACCTGCGCCGAGCGCTCCTCGGCTGTTCCATCGACGAGCAACTTAAAGTGCTTGAGGATCGAGACCAGGTGGATGACATCGTTGGAGCCTGGATGGCACTGCTCGAACGCTGTACAGACGACGCGGGAGAGTTGCGGGGCGAGCATGCCGTCGAGCCAACGGGGATCGCGGGGCGAAAAGCCGCCGAGCAGCTCAACGCGCCGGTTGAGCATATCGAGCAGCTCGTCTTTGGAGAGGTCGGGGAAAACGTCGAGCAGGATCGTATCGCCGCGCTGGATACGACGGGAGAGGTTGAAGACAGCGACGCCCGAGATGCCGAAGGCTCGAAACAGTACTTCACCGTCTTCGTGCCAGAGCTCACTATGGTTACGGGTGAGCGTCAAGCGGGCGCGGACGCGCAGACCATCCAACGTCTTGAGTGCCGCCCGATCGCCAACGACCGTTGCCGATACGGGGCAGAGGATGGGGCGCAGCGAAGTGAGGGGGAGGCTAAACGTATCGGCGATACCGGTGGGGTTGCCGCCCGTGGCGATAATTACGGCATGTGCCTGCAGGGCCTCGTTCTTGCGAGGGACATCGGCGAGCGTTTTCCGAAGCGAGCGGAGCTCCGATTTTCGGTCGTCGTGCTTTTTTGCCTTGAGCGCCCGCGCTGGACGGTCTATTTGGAGTGCCCAGCCTTCGGAAACTTTGTGCGCCGAGGCAACGTTGGCCCCGCAGATTAAGGTGATACCTAGGCGGTTACAAACGTTGAGAAGCGCGTCGCGCACCGATTCGGCGCGAAGGGAGCGCGGGTACAGCCGGCCTTCCTCGGAGGTTGTCATGATGCCCAGCGAGGAGAAGAAACCTATAAGCTCTTGTTCGGGCTGGGGGCCCATGACGGATTCGACGAATGCGGGGTGGTTATACCGCTGAGGATCAATCGATTCGTTGGAGAGGTTGCAGCGGCCGTTACCGGTCGCAAGGAGCTTAAGGCCGCAGGCGACATCGCGCTCAACGATGCAGACGCTTTTGCCAGCGCGTGCGGCCGTGATGGCGGATTGCCAAGACGTCATAGAAGGCGTTTGCGTTCACTTAGGCCTCGTCGGTCTCGTGCGGGGCAATGCCCTCGACGGCAGAGACGGCCTTGGGCAGCATGCCGTCAGGCAGTGCGGTCTCGACCTCGCCCTTATCGCAGGCCTCGGCGAGAGCCGGATTGATGGGAAGCTGGCCCAGGATCTCAAGGTTGTAGCGCTCGGCGACCTCGGGGAGCTTGCTCTTGCCAAAGACTTCGATCTTCTTGCCGCAATCGGGGCACTCGATATAGCTCATGTTCTCGACGATGCCCAGAATGGGGACGTTCATCTTCTCGGCCATATTGACCGCCTTGGCGACGATCATCGAGACCAGATCCTGCGGGCTCGTGACGATGACGATGCCATCGACGGGCAGAGACTGGAAGACAGTGAGGGCGACATCGCCCGTTCCCGGAGGCATGTCGACCAGCAGGTAGTCGATGGGGCCCCACGAGGTCTCGCTCCAGAACTGCCTGATGGCACCCGCGATAACCGGGCCGCGCCAGAGGACAGGGTCGGTTTCGTTTTGAAGCAGCAGGTTGGAGCTCATGACCTTGACGCCGTGCTCAGAGATCTCGGGCAGCATAAGGTTGCCGAGGGCATGGACGTGGCGTCCGCTCATGCCGAACATCTTGGGGATGGAGGGACCGGTAATGTCGGCATCGAGGACGCCGACCTTGTGGCCGTGACGGGCAAGCTCGGTGGCGATGGCACCGGTGACAAATGACTTGCCGACACCGCCCTTGCCGGAAAGCACGGCGATGACGCGCTTGACCTCGGACAGCGTGTTCTCCTCAAATTGCGACGGCGACGTTTGTCCGCCGGCGGCCTGTGCGTGTTCGCAACCCATGTATGACTCCTTTGTATATGCTGGGGCCGGGGCCCCGCGATGTGACACGAGCGTCATTGTACCCTCGTTTGCGAGCGGGAGTCGTTTGCGATGCGTTTGGGCCGAGCGTGCTTGCAATACGATGGGCCCAAACGAATGGGCGGGCTTACTGAACTTTGCTGGCGAACTCGAGGTATTGCATGCGCTGCAGCTTGTCGATCGTCGAGGCGTAGGGGCTGTCTTCCGATTCCAAGTCGTAGCGCAGCCCGTCGGCACCGAGATAGCCGGCGACATTGATGGTGGGCACATCTGACCTTGTCGCAAGCAGGGCCTTTTGGTAATTGGTGAGCGGGGCGCCGATCTTATTAAGGGTAATGGCTGCAATCTCGTTTGCCCCG
>CABRLT010000165.1 GCA_902471785.1 uncultured Collinsella sp. | reverse complement strand
GCGGATGACATGGGTGATCTTCATCATGGCGTCGTCGACGACGGTCGCGAAGTTGTACGTGGGCGTGCCGTCGGAACGGAAGATGACAAAGTCGTCGAGCTCCTTGGCATCAAAGGTCACCTCGCCGTGGACGGCATCGTGGATGACGACGTCTCCGCGGTCCTCGGGCACCTTGATGCGCAGGACATAGGACTCGCCGGCCTCGATGCGACGGCGGGCCTCCTCGGGATCAAGATCGCGGCAACGGCGCTGATAGCCCTGGAAGGGGTCCTTGCGCTCCTGCGCGGCCTTGCGGTCGGCTTCGAGCTGCTCCTTGGTGCAGAAGCAGGGATAGGCCTTGCCCTCGTCCCAAAGCTTCTGGGCGGCCTGCTTGTACAGGTCCAAGCGCTCGGTCTGGGCGTAGGGGCCAAAATCGCCGCCCACCTCGGGACCCTCGTCCCAGTCCAGGCCCAGCCAACGCATGGCGCGCAGGATGATCTGCGTGTTCTCGTCGGTGGAGCGGGTGGGGTCGGTGTCGTCGATGCGCAGGATGAACGTGCCGCCGTTAGCACGGGCGAAAGCCCAGTTATAGATAGCGGTGCGGGCGCCGCCAATGTGCAGCTTGCCCGTCGGTGAGGGTGCAAAGCGGACGCGAACGTCTGATGCCATGGAAATCTCCTCGATTGCAGGATGGATGTCTAACCGCACCAGTATAAAGCATCAAAGCAACCTCCGCACAAAGGGCACCGACCTACTCATTGGGGATACTCATTGGGGACAGACTTAAATGACCAGTCATTGGGCAACCTGTCGGCACTTAGGAAGGCTGGTCATTTAAGTCTGTCCCCAATGAGTAGGTGCGGAAAGGGTGTGAATGTTTGATTTACGCGCTATGATGTGCCCTTGCATAGAGAGCCCGGCGGAATGGTAACGGTCGCCGGGACACGTTTTTGAAAGGACAATCATGTCAGAAGAACTTCGTTCCATCCCACCCCAACACGGGTCCTTCGTTTTTACGTCGGAGTCGGTGACCGAAGGCCATCCCGATAAGATCGCTGACCAGATCAGCGACGCCGTCCTCGATGCAATCCTCGCCAAAGAAATAGAGCTGCAGGAGCAGGGCTACATCGCCCCCAACGGCGTGCCTGCCAACGTGGAGAACGTCCGCTGCGCCTGCGAGACCCTCGTGACGACCGGCACCGTCATCGTCGCCGGCGAGATCCGCACTCAGGCCTACGTCGACGTGCAGGAGATCGCCCGTGGCGTTATACGCCGCATTGGCTACAACCGTGCCAAGTTCGGTTTTGACTGCGACACCTGCGGCGTCATGAGCCTCATCCATGAGCAGTCGCCCGATATCGCGCAGGGCGTCGACGAGTCCTTCGAGACCCAGACCGGCGCTACCACCGACCCGATCGACCTGATCGGTGCCGGCGACCAGGGCATGATGTTCGGTTATGCCTCCAACGAGACCAAGACCCTTATGCCCATGCCACACTACCTGGCAAGCCGCCTGGCCGAGCGCTTGGCCGCCGTGCGTCACGACGGTACCCTCGCCTATCTGCGTCCCGACGGCAAGACCCAGGTCACCGTGCGCTATGAGGGAGGCAAGCCCGTCGAGGTCACGACCATCGTCATCTCCACGCAGCACGCCGCCGAGATCAAGGACATGGGCAAGATCAAGGCCGACCTCATCGAGCACGTCATCACCCCGGTCATGGCCGCCGAGAACATGCCGTGGGACAACGCGGACATCTACGTGAACCCCACCGGTCGCTTTGTCGTGGGCGGCCCCATGGGCGACACGGGCCTCACCGGCCGCAAGATCATCGTCGACACCTACGGCGGCTACGGCCGTCACGGCGGCGGTGCCTTTAGCGGCAAGGACTGCACCAAGGTCGACCGCTCCGCCGCGTATGCCGCGCGCTGGGTCGCCAAGAACGTGGTCGCCGCCGGCCTGGCCGATCGCTGCGAAGTCGAGCTTGCTTACGCCATCGGCGTTTCCAAGCCCCTCTCAATCATGGTCGACACCTTCGGTACCGCGCATGTTGCCGAGGACAAGATCGTTGAAGCCGTAGAGAAGACCTTCGACCTGCGCCCGGGCGCAATCATCCGCGACCTAGACCTGCGTCGCCCCATCTACGAGAAAACAGCAGCCTACGGTCACTTCGGCCGCGAAGACGCCGACTTCACCTGGGAGAAAACCGATCGAGTCGAAGAACTCAAAGCAGCCTGCGGCCTGTAAGCTAACTCGAAAAGCTACAGCCAAATAACAACGCACCAAAAGAAGTACCGGCCCCAACCGGTACTTCTTTTTTTATTTAAAGGTTGTGAAGATGAGCCTACCTGGGACATGGAATAAATCACAGGCCGATAAATTTTGCAGCAGAGCGACTCCAGCCATGTATCCTAAGTTCCGAGGGCTTTGGTATTTGGTCGGTCGCGAGTTCCGCACGAGCCGGAGGCCACTTAATGTGGCCTCCGTGCGAGCCAGGACTGTAGAGCAGGCGACCAAATACCAAAGCCCTCGGAACGACGGGACAAGTATGCCCCGCCCCTCGGAACGACGGGATAGAACAGGAGCACCCATGGCAGGCAAGCCGCAAACACTAGCTACGACCTCGGCATTCGAAATCTTGGGCCCCGTCATGGTCGGCCCCAGCTCATCGCACACCGCCGGCGCCCTGCGGTGCGCCCAAGTTGCTGCCAGCCTGCTGGAAGGCCGCATCACCAAAGTCACCTTTGGCCTGTGGAACTCCTTCGCCCACACCTACCGCGGCCACGGCACCGACCGCGCGCTCGTCGCAGGCATCCTGGGCCTCGACACCGATGACGAGAACATCAAGCAGGCCTTCGACCTCGCACGCGAGCAGGGCCTCGAATATCACTTTGGCATCAAGGGCGACGACGCCTCCATCCACCCCAATACCGTCGACATCGACATGGTCGACGACACGGGCGCCACGGCACAGGTCCGCGGCGAGAGCCTGGGAGGCGGCAAGATGCGCATCAGCCGCATTAACGGCGTCGGCGTCGACATCTCGGGCATGTATTCCACGCTCTTCGTGGCGCACAAGGACGTTCCCGGCGTGCTCGCCGCGCTCACCAACCTGCTCGCCTACGCCCATGTAAACATCGCCTTCTGCCGCACCTACCGCACCGAAGTGGGCGGCCAGGCCTACTCCGTCTTTGAGACCGACGGCGCGCCCGACGACACCGTCGTCCCCATGCTCCGCAAGCTCGACAATGTCGATTACGCGACCTTTATCGAGCTCCCCGGTTCTGCCTCGTCGCTCTCCCCCGGCGTCTCGGCTAAGGAGATCTTCGACGACGGCGAGCAGCTGCTCGATGCGTGCGAGGAACTGGGACTCAGCATCGGTGCCGTCATGGCCGTTCGCGAGGCACGTCTGACCGGCGAGGCCCACGCCGTCGCCGCCATGCGCCGCGTGCTCGACGTCATGCGCGAGGAGACAACGGCCCCCATCGCCAATCCGCAGCGCTCGCTCGGCGGGCTTATCGGCGGCGAGGCCAAGCTCGTCGAAGCAACCCGCTGCAACGATTTGAGTGAAAGCCTGATGGGCCCCGTCCAGACCGAAGCCGTGGCCCGCGCCATGGCCGTGCTCGAGCGCTCCGCCACCATGGGCGTGATCGTCGCAGCTCCGACGGCAGGATCCGCGGGTGTCGTGCCCGGCTGCGTGCTGGCGCTCGCCGATCACCTTCAGCTCGACGACGAGCAAGTCATGGACGCGCTCTACTGCGCAGCCGCCATCGGCCTCAACCTCACCACAAGCGCCTG
>CABRLT010000164.1 GCA_902471785.1 uncultured Collinsella sp. | reverse complement strand
CAGCGTAAGAAGTAGGTAAAGATACCGTTCACGCGATACGTCCGTGCCAGCGGTCGACTAAATTGAGACAATAGTGATTAGTGTTAGGCTACCGTCCCTTGTGGGGACTGAACGGACAGATGCATATGCCGAGCAAAATCGAAAAGAAGCAAGCCGCCGCAAAGCTGCGCAAACCGCCGCGCGACTTCTCATACACGCAAAACCGAGAGCTCAGCTGGCTACGCTTTGACAACCGCGTGCTCGACGAAGCCTTCGACGAAACCGTTCCGTTATTCGAGCGACTAAAGTTCGTCTCGATCTTCGAGTCCAACCTCGACGAGTTCCTTATGGTGCGCGTGGGCGGCCTGTCCGATCTGGCGGAGCTCAAAAAACAACCTGTCGACAACAAGAGCAATATGACCGCCTCCGAACAGGTCGATGCTGTCATGGCCGAAATGCCCGGGCTCCTTACCCGTTGGGAGTCCATCTTTAAGAGCATCGAGGGCAAGCTCGACACCTTGGGCGTTCACCGCGCCCACATCGATTCGCTTACGCCCGAGGAGCGCACCTTTGTAACCCGCTACTTCCAGGCCTACGTGTCGCCGGTCATCTCGCCGCTGGTCATCGATCCTCGCCACCCCTTCCCCAACCTGCGCAACGGCGCGCTCTATCTGGCCTGTGGTCTGGACGGCGCCACCGACGAGGAGAGCCTACTGGGCCTTATCGAGATTCCCGCCTCGATGAACCGCGTGGTCGAGATCCCCTCGCCCACCGGCACCTACTCCTACATCTTGCTCGAGGACGTCATCCTCGCCTGCCTGGACAGCTGCTTTGGCTCCTATAAGCCGCTGGATCGTGCGCTGATCCGCGTCACCCGCAACGCCGACATCGATCCGGACGGCGAGGGCGTCGAAGAGGAAGAGGACTACCGCCAGCACATGAAGCGCATTCTCAAGAAGCGCCTGCGCCTGCAGCCGGTAGTGCTCGCGGTCTCGGGGTCGCTCGAGAAGGCGACGCTCAAGACTATCCGCAAGGCGCTCGAGCTTTCGCGCCGCTCTGTCTTTACCTGCGATATCCCGCTCAACCTGGGCTACGTCTTTGGCATTGAGGGCAAGATTCCCGAGCACCTGCGCAACGAGCTCCTCTTTACGCCGTTTAAGCCACAGCCCAACCCCACCATCGACATGACCCGCTCCATCCGCGAGCAGGTGCTGCAGCACGACAAGCTGCTCTTCTACCCTTACGAGGCCATGAATCCGTTCCTGGATCTGGTACACGAGGCAGCCTACGATCCCGAGTGCATCTCGTTGCGCATCACGCTCTACCGCGTGGCCAAGCAGAGCCGCCTATGCGAGTCGCTGATCGATGCCGCCGAGAACGGCAAAGAGGTCACGGTGCTCATGGAGCTCCGCGCCCGCTTTGACGAGCAGAACAACATCGAGTGGGCCGAGCGTCTGGAAGAGGCAGGCTGCACCGTCATCTACGGCTCCGAAGGCTTTAAGTGCCACTCCAAGATCTGCCAGCTCACCTATCGCGAGGGCATGGCGCTCACCCGCCTCACGCTTTTGGGCACCGGCAACTTTAACGAGAAGACGGCCAAACTCTACAGCGACTTTATGCTCATGACAGCCCATCCCGGCATCGGTGAAGACGCCAACCTGTTCTTCCGCAATCTGTCGCTGGGCAACCTGCGCGGCGACTACCGCTTCCTGGGTGTGGCGCCCGTCGGACTGAAACCGCTCATCATGCGCGGGCTTGACCGCGAGATCCAGCGCGCCCTTGCCGGCGAGCCCGCCCGCGTGTTCTTTAAGCTCAACTCACTGACCGACCGCGAGGTTATCGACAAGATCGCCGAGGCATCGTGTGCCGGCGTGCGCGTAGACATGATCATCCGCGGCATCTCGTGCCTCAAGCCCGGTGTTCCGGGCAAGACCGAGAACGTGCATGTCCGCTCCATCGTCGGACGCTTTTTGGAGCACGCGCGCGTCTATGCTTTCGGCGTGGACTCGGACATGATTTACCTGAGCTCAGCCGATATGATGACGCGCAACACCGAGCACCGCGTGGAGATCGCCTTCCCCGTGCTCGACCCCACCTGCCGCGCCCTAGTGCACGAGTACATGGGCATGCAGCTGCGGGACAACGTGAAGGCCCGCAGCCTCACGAGCGACGGCACCTGGGTCCCCGTGGAGCGTGCAGAGGGTGAAAAACCCTTCAACTCGCAGGAAGCTCTGCTGGAGCGTGCCTATCGCAACGCCGAGGCCGCCGCGCAACAGCGCGCACAGGAGAAGGAACGCGTAGCCGAGGAGGCTATTCAGGCCGAGGTTGAACATGGGGCAGCTGCCAAACCGAAAGCGGTTGCCGCTCCCCCGGTGAATGAGCCCGAGGCTGCCGCAGAGCCCGCCGTGGAGAAAGCGCCCGCGCCCGCTACCGCGACTCCGGGGCCCGCCGCCGAGGCAAAGCCCGCCCCTGCTCCTGAGCCGCAGCCGGCCGCACCCGAGGTTCAGAAGGTCCAGGCGACCGTCATTGAGCCCGAGCCTGCACCTGTACCTCGGCCCGAGCCTCAGGTCACCAAGCCCGCACCCGAGACGAGTGCCCGTCGCGATAAGCCCGCTGGCAAGACCAAGGCCATCGAGCGCCATCGCCCCGGCCGCGTGCGCATGGGTCTGGGCCTGATCGGCCTGGGTCTTAAGACGCTCATTACCGGCAAGACGAAATAGTCGTTTGTAGAAGCAGTTTGTAGAAGCGCCCCGCATTTGAGGAAAGCCTCGGATGCGGGGCGCTTTTCCCTGCTACCATGGTGCGAACAACAACGCGAATGACAGGCAGGAATATGAAGCTCACTATAGAATCGATGACCTACGGCGCCGACGGGCTGGCGCACGCCGACAACGGCAAGGCCGTCTTTGTGCAGGGTGCCGTGGCAGGCGACATCGTCGAGGCCGAGGTCGTACAGGACGGCAAGTCGTTCATGCGCGCCCGCACCACCGAGATTCTGGAGCCAAGCCCCGATCGCATTCAGCCTCCCTGCCCCTTCGTGGGCATCTGCGGCGGCTGCTCGTGGGGCAATCTCTCACGCACGGCACAGCTCGCCGCCAAGGAGCAAAACCTGCGCTCCACGCTCGAGCGCATCGGCAAGTTCGCTCCTGAGCAGGTCGATGAGTTGGTACAGCCCATCTGCCACACCAAGGACGACTGGGGCTACCGCAATAAAATCGAGCTCGAACCGACCGTCGTCAACGGTCGCGTGCGCCTTGGCATGCACGGTGTCGACCCCAGCAAAATCGTGACCGTCGATATGTGTCCGCTGTTCGATAAGCGCTTCCCGAAGGCACTCAAATCGGTCGTCGGCGCACTTAACTATCTAAGCGGCAGCCATGACTTGGGGCTCGAACGCGTGGGCATTCGCGCATCGCTCCGCACCAAGGCACTCGAGGTCGCACTCTGGACGCCGACAGGCTCTTTTCCGCGCTCGCAGGTCTCCCGCGTGCTGGCGGACGCCGCTCATCCCACGAGCATCGTGCGCGTGATGAGCAAGGGCGAAAAGAAGGCCCGCCGTGTCTCTAAGGTGGAGATGCTCGCCGGTGAGGGCTCGTGGACCGAGAACATCGCTGACGGCCAGATGCGCCTGTCCGCCCCATCGTTTTTCCAAGTCAACACCAAGGGCGCCGAGATTTTGATCGAGCTCGTTATGGAGGCGCTCGATCCGCAGGAAGACGAGCTTGCCGTGGACCTGTACTGCGGTGCCGGCACCTTTACCCTGCCGCTCGCCCGCCGCTGCGACTTTGTCGCTGCCGTC
>CABRLT010000163.1 GCA_902471785.1 uncultured Collinsella sp. | reverse complement strand
GGCGGCGCCCCGTTTTTTGTGTTGCAAGGAGGGTAAAGGTATGAACGCCACGGTTGTGATCCCAACATATTGGGCGGGCGATGATACCCAAGCAAACGCTCCCGGCACCTACGATCATTCGACGTCGCTCAATGCCGCCAACCCGGAACTCGATCGCTGCCTGACTTCGCTCGAACAGGTACGCGACATTCCGCGCATCATTCTCTTGGTGGTCTGTCCGGTTTCTGCCACGGCCGACGTATCCCATCGCGTGCACGAAATCGTTAATGCTCATCCCACACTTAAGGTCACCATCGTTACCAATACTCAGGCTTCGCGTGTTGCCGACCGCGTGGCGCAGATTGCGCCCAAAGGCTCGGGCGAGTGCGTGAGCCTGCGCGGCTACGGCGCCATCCGCAACATGGGTCTTGCCTGCGCGGCGGTGCTGGGGCACGACGCGGTTGTGTTTTTGGATGACGACGAGACCGTCATCGATGCCGACTTTATGAAGCGTGCGACCTATGCACTGGGCCAACAGACGCGTCAGGGCCTGCCGATTTTAGTCAAGAGCGGATACTTTTACGATCGCGACGGGTCGCCGCTGGCTCCCACGGACAAAGTGGGTATTTGCCATCGCTGGTGGACCAAGCGTATCGAGTTCAATCGCTGGATGAAAAAGGCGCTCTCGGGCACCCGCATCTCGCGCTCCAATTACGTGTGCGGCGGCCTTGTGGCCCTGCACGCCCGCGCCTTTACGCGCGTGGCCTTCGACCCGTTTATCACCCGCGGCGAGGATCTGGACTACCTGTTTAACATGCGCATGTTCGGCTATGACGTGTGGTTCGATAACGAGTGGACTGTGCGCCACCTGCCGCCCGAGTCCGAGAAGCGCTCGCCGCGCTTTATGCAGGACGTGTACCGTTGGTACTACGAGCGGGCCAAGCTGACGTTCGCTGCGCACCAAAAGGAGCTCGTTCCGGTTACGGCCGCATCGCTCATGCCCTATCCGGGTCCGTGGATCTCGCGCGAGCTCGACGACCGCGTGCGCAAGACCGCCATGGTTCGCAGCGTGTTTACCCGCGAGCACGAGGGATATCTGCGCATCTGGCGTCACGGTATTGACGAGGCCAAGACCTATGCCCGCCAAAACGCCGCAAGCTACCTGCGTTTTCAGAGTTTCTGGCCCAAGATCATGGATGAACTTTGGCGCGACGCACAACTGATTAGCATCCTGGAGGGGGCTGAATGATCGACCGCCGCGCCCAGCGCGATAATTCAATTTCAATCTTTCGCATCATCGCCGTTGTCTGCGCCGTTTGCGTGTTGGTGTACTTTATCTTTGCCCTGGCGACTGGCATTGAGCCGATTGCCACGGTGATCGCCTGTGCGCTGCTGTGCATCTTCCTGTGCATCTTTATCTATTTGACGCTCAATCCCGATTCGGTACGCTCCCAGTACACCGAGGAGACGCTCTCGGTTGCCTCGGCCATGCTCGAGGACATTAAGGGCGGCCTGACGCAGGAATCGGCGCTTTTGGTGTGCCGGCGTATCCTGCCCGAGACACGTGCCATGACCGTTGCCATCACCGATGAGAGCAACGTGCTGGCCTGCGCGGGCGAGTTCGAGGAAAAGCTGCTGCCCGATTCGCCCATCCATACGCTTGCCACGCGCTACGTCATTGAGCACGGCATTGTGCAGTCGTTCAACCGCGTGGTGGACGTGGTGGGTTCGGACGGCTCGCACAACCATGTTCCCGCCGGTATCATCGCGCCCATCAAGGTGGGCGATCGTACCGTCGGCACGCTCAAGTTCTACTACAAGACCCCGCGTGCCGTCGACCGTACCCAGTATGCGCTCGCCTCGGGTTTTGCCGAGATCCTGTCCACGCAGCTCGCCATCCACGAGCTCGAGGTGCAAAAGGAACTGACGGCCCGTGCCGAGGTGCGTGCCCTGCAGGCGCAGATCAACCCGCACTTTCTGTTCAACACGCTCAACACCATCGCGTCGTTTACGCGTACCGACCCGCTGCGTGCCCGCGAGCTGCTGCGCGAGTTTTCCTCGTTCTATCGCGCCACGCTCGACAACTCGGGGTCGCTTATCCCGGTCTCGCGCGAGGTTGCCCAGACCAAGCGCTACCTGACGTTTGAGAAGGCGCGCTTTGGCGAGGACCGCGTACTGGCGACCTTCGATGTCTCCGAGGATGTCGAGGACACGTTGGTCCCGGCCTTTGTAATCCAGCCCATTGTCGAGAACGCTGTGCGGCATGGCATGGGCGATGGCGATGCCCTACAGATCGATGTGACCGTCCATCAAGACGGCGACGACGCAATCCTGATTGCCGTGGCCGACAACGGCGTGGGCATGGACGAGGGCACCGCCGCCAGGCTGTTTGATGAGCGCTCCGCCCGCCCCGATGCCAGTTCCCCGCAAGGCGGCGGCGCCGGCGTGGCCATGCACAATATTTCTGAGCGCATCCATCGCTTTTATGGACCGCACTCTTATACGCGCGTCGAATCGGCGCCGGGCAAGGGCACCAAAGTGCTCCTGCATCTTGATTTGTCAGAGAGCATCTTTGACATTCAAGAGTAAAATAAAAGGCTATGGGCTCAACGCCAAGCGGCGGATGCCCAGCGTAGTTTGTTGACGAAAGGTTTAATCCCTATGCTGCGTGCGATGATTGTGGATGATGAGGCCCCGGCCCGTTCGGAACTTCGCTTCTTGCTCGAGCAGACGGGCAAGATCGGCACGATCACTGAGGCGTCGAGCGTCCGCTCTGCCATTGAGATGTTAATGGAAAGCCGCGTCGATGTCGTATTTCTCGATATCTCGATGCCCGGTGCTTCTGGTCTGCAGCTTGCCGAGGCGCTGCATAAGCTTAAGAATCCGCCGGCGATTGTGTTTGTGACCGCGTATAGCGATCATGCCGTCGAGGCGTTCGACGTAGATGCCGTCGATTACCTCATGAAGCCGGTTGAGGAGGCGCGCCTGGATCGCGCGATCGAGAAGGTCATGCAGCACGCCAAGCCCGTCACGGACAGCAAAGCCACCATCGAGCGCATTCCGGTGGAAAAGGGCGGCCGTAAGGTCCTCATTCCCGTGGATGACATTCGCTTCATCATGGCCAAGGACGATTACTCCTGTATCTATACCGTCGATGATCGTTTTCTATCGACGACTTCGCTGGCGCAGTTCGAGGCCAAGCTTTGCGACTTTGGCTTCTTTCGCGTTCATCGCCGCTATATCGTCAACTTGGCGTGCGTCACAGATGTCGAGACGGTGCCCTCGGGCGCTATCCAACTGGGCATTACGGGCGTCGACGAACGCGTGCCGGTCTCGCGCCGCCGCGTTGTGCCGCTCAAGAAGGCCCTGAGCCTCTAGCACACTGGCCCCGCAGCCCTGTAGACCAATTGTCTGCGGAGCCGTGGGGCTTTTTGTATATACGTCGAATCGGTTTTGCAGAAGGGATCCCATGAACAGTGCAAGCGCCAAGCGCATCGACATCATCTCGGACACCCACGGCTATCTTTCGCCCGCGCTTCTGGACGAGCTCAAGGGCGCAGACCTGATCATCCACGCCGGAGACCTCACCTCAGAGATGGATTACGAGCATCTATGCACCATCGCCCCCGTGCGAGCGGTCCTAGGAAACAACGACTACTACCGCGACTACGGCCCGGATGTAGACCGTCTGGCCATCTTCACCTACGAAGGCCTCAAATTCGCCGTAGCCCACTACCGCGAAGACCTGCCCGTGGGATCCGTAGACGTAGCCATCAACGGTCACACCCACGTAACCAAAGAAGCCCAAGTGG
>CABRLT010000162.1 GCA_902471785.1 uncultured Collinsella sp. | reverse complement strand
GGACTCGAACCCGCGAGTGTCAGCTTGGGAAGCTGATGCCTTACCACTTGGCGATGCCCGCATATGTGGGGGATAGTATAACGCCGTTGTCTTGTTCGATACAAGGGTGTCGATGCTTGTTTTAGCTGTGGAGAATCGTTTGAAAACCGCGCCAATTGTGGAGATGAGGACCTTTGTCTTTCTTTTCTTACCATCTTCTACCTGCACTTTTATCTGATTGTTGTATTTGAGCTCGATTTGTCAGAAATCGGGCAAGCTTTTGGTCAGGCTCCGGTACTTACCCGCATGAACCTCGGGGGTAGCCTCATCCTACGCGTCGCAACCTCCCCATGCGGCGCACGAGGGATAAGGAGCAGCCATGTCCAACGCACCCACGCACTCTGTCCACAGCGCAATCGCAACAGGTCCGCTGCTCCTGCTCCTCTTCCTGCTTTTCGGCTGCCTGACACCGGGAGCCGCATTTGCCGTCGATGGCTACGACCAGCTCGGCTTCCGCACTATTAGCGATGATTGTGGGCCCTTCCTCATCGGCAAGTATGAAGCTCAAGACGCCTCGATTGCCTACTGCATGAACCAGGAGCGTCCCGGCCCCACCAAGCCGGGCGGCCCATGGCTCAACTTTGATCAAGGCTGGGTGTGGCTCGACGACGAGTTCGCGGCAATCGTTTGTCACGGATATCCTACCGCCACGTCGTTTGGCGGTTACCATCTTTCACCCGATCGTGCCCGCGCCGCAACCCAGCTTGCCGTATGGATGCTCAACGGCACTACCCATGTCGACGGTACCTACTCTTACACGACCGCTCAGGGCAAAACCAAGAGTGGGCACTTTATCACTGACAATGAAGTCGTGGCGGCGGCGCGGTGGCTCCACGACAGCGCAAAATCAGGAAGCATCAAAGCCGCTCCGCACCGCGCGCGGCGCTATCTAGGAGCCGTATCGGGCGGCAGCAAACGTCAGGACATGCTCTATGTACTGCCGGCGGTCTCTGTTTCCTTCCAAAAGCAGTCTGCAAACGCTGCCATTACCAGCGGAAACAATACTTATCAGTTTGACGGGGCAACATTCGATGTTTTTGAGAGCACCAGCGGCGCGCGTGTCGGCACCGTCCAGATGGACAGCAACGGTCGAGCGCAGGCAACACTTCTGCCCAACACGGCATACTACCTAGTTGAAACGAAGGCGCCGGCCGGCTATGTCCCCCGTCGCGATCGCATCGCCTTTACCACGGGGAATGACGGTGGAAAGGTCGCCATTGATGAACAGCCCGGCACCATCAATCTGCGTATCGTAAAACTCGATGCCGCGACGAATGCCGGCCCCCAGGCGGGATCTTCACTCGCAGGAGCAGAGTTCACGTGTGTGTCGCAATCAACCCCTGGATGGGCACAAATCCTCACGACCGACGAAAGCGGTCGGGCCACCCTCGCCGATGTCCCCTTAGGAACCTTTACCATCTACGAATCAAAAGCCCCCGAGGGCTACCTGCCATCCAACGACAGCTGGACCTATACCGTTGGAGCCGATCAGCTCGGCGATTCAGGCGTGGTCGAGATCGAATCTCGCGTTTCCGATATCCCCATTGCGTTTAACCTTGAGATTTCCAAATTCAAGGATTACGGCAATAGCGACCAATCCGGCCTGGAGCAGCCGGCGGGTAGTGTTGTCTTTGAGGTTGTCAGCAACAGCTCTCAGCAGGTTGTTGGCACACTGACCACAAACATCTATGGCTTTGCCTCCACCAAAGATCAGCCCGAAGCATGGTTCGGCACAGGCAAGCGACCCGCCGGTGTCCACGGAGCCGTCCCATACGACCGTGCCGGCTACACGGTTCGCGAGGTTCCGGAAACCGTCCCCGAGGGTTTTAAACGTGCAGGGGAATGGACCGTCGAGGCCAATCAGATTTCCGACGGCGCCGAGCTTCAATATATCGTAGACAACCACGCTCTGTCGACGCATCTCCAGATTGTAAAACGCGATGCCCAAACAGGCGCTTCTGTTCCCCTAGCCGGATTCACCTTCCAACTCCTCGACAGCAATCACGAACCTGTCTCACAAACTTGCTGGTATCCAGCACATAACGTAATGGACACCTTTACGACCGACGCGACCGGGACCGTCACACTGCCCGAATCGCTCGTGCCGGGCACCTATTATGTACGCGAAACCTCGGCCAAAGAGCCCTATCTTGTCGGCGAAGAGATCGAGGTAAACATACCCGCCGACATGAACCTAACGCCCGTTGCAATCGCCTCGTATTATGACCACGCCGCGACCGGAAACATCAGGATCGTTAAAACCGATGCCATAGACGGCAGCAGCCTCGCGGGCGCCGTCTTTGAGATCCGTGCCTCGGGTGATATCGTGCGCCCCGACGGTAGCATTGCCGCGCTCGACGGTGAGACTGTCGCGACTGTCACGACGGATGAAACTGGAGAAGCACGCGCGGGCAACCTCCCACTGGGATCTGGCACCGCACGCTACGAGGTTGTCGAGACTCAAGCGCCGGCAGGCTTCTTGCTCGATCAGACAACCCATATTGTCGACCTTACTTATGCCGACCAGAAAACACCCGTTGTAGAAGCACGGCTTAACGTATCCGACGATTACACCAAGGTTGATATCTCCAAGGTCGATGCAAGCGGTGAGCAGGAAGTGGAAGGCGCACAGCTCGCCTTATATGGTCCCGATAAAACCGAAATAGACTCCTGGACCTCATCCGACAAGCCACACCGCGTCGAACATCTTGCACCCGGCACCTACTCGTTGCGCGAAATGATGTCTCCGCGGACCTATGACCTTGCCGAGGAGATAACGTTTGAAATAAAGGATACGGGAGAAGTCCAATCCGTCGCGATGAAGGATGCGCCCATCGAGATCAAGGGGCAGGTCGACAAGCGTCAGGAACTTGTCCAACCTATCGAAAAGGGCCTGTTGGCTAACGGCGATGGTAAAAACCGTGCCGCGATGCAAACCAATACGGATGGGCTTTTCTCCTATACCATCGACGCTCGAAACGATTCAACTACCTGGGTTGATGAGTTCACAATTACCGATGATCTTGAGTGTGCCGAGGACGATACGGCGAGATTCGTCTCAATCGAAACCCCCGTCGCCATCGGCGACCTCAACGGTCTGTGCAACGTGTGGTATCGCACGACGCCGTTGGACTCGACAGACGTCGATGAACCGGCGAACGCGACACTTGACGATGGACACGAAAATCCTTGGCTTGAGTCCGACGAAGTAAAAGAGAGCCTTGGTGAGGACTGTCGCCTCGTCGATTACGACGGCTGGCGCCTCTGGAAGGCGGATGTCTCGACCACGGAATCCACCACACTCGAGGCGGAAGAGCTCGACCTTACACCCAATACCGTCGTAACGGGCATTCGAATTGAATACGGTGCGGTAGCCGCCGACTTTACGACTCGAAGCGATGCGGATTCTTGGACCCGCGATGATCTCAAAGATGAGCACGACGACCTTGACGATGCCAAAGCAATCCTTGGCACAGACGCTCGGGGCGCAATCGTGCACATGCAGGCGACGTCGGCTTATACGCCCCAAACCGCACTCACCAACAGCGCACGCGTCGATCTTTGCCGCAACGGCGGCGGCGATAAACTTGAGTCACATGACGAGGACCGTGTCATTCAACGCTGTACCCTACTGCAGGACCTACCGGCAACAGGATCAGTTCCCATCGCCGCTTGCATCACCGCGCTCCTGACCTCGGGTGCCGCAGCCCTATGGTTCGCCCGCCTTAGGTCAATCCCAAAGAAGCGCTAGCGCGATGAAAAAGCGGGC
>CABRLT010000161.1 GCA_902471785.1 uncultured Collinsella sp. | reverse complement strand
GCGTGAAATGGAAGACCGCTACGGCGACTACTTCGAGGGCTGCATGGGCGCCGAAGCCATCAAGAAGCGCTTGCAGGACTTCGATCTCGAGGCCGCTTCCAAGCAGCTGCGTGAGGAAATCGACACCGGCACCGGCCAGCGCAAGGCCCGCGCCCTGAAGCGTCTGAAGGTCGTCAACGCCTTCCTGACCACCGGCAACAAGCCGGAAGCCATGGTGCTCGACGTGATCCCGGTCATTCCGCCGGATCTGCGCCCGATGGTCCAGCTCGACGGCGGCCGCTTCGCCGCGTCCGACCTCAACGACCTGTATCGTCGCGTGATCAACCGTAACAACCGACTCAAGCGCCTGCTCGACCTGGACGCCCCTGCGATCATCGTGAACAACGAGAAGCGCATGCTCCAGGAGTCCGTGGACGCCCTGTTCGACAACGGCCGTCGTGGTCGCCCGGTCTCTGGCCGTGGCGGTCGCCCGCTCAAGTCGCTTGCCGAGGCCCTCAAGGGCAAGCAGGGTCGTTTCCGTCAGAACCTGCTGGGTAAGCGTGTCGACTACTCCGGCCGTTCGGTTATCGTTACCGACCCCAAGCTGCTGCTGCACCAGTGCGGTCTGCCCAAGACCATGGCGCTGGAGCTCTTCAAACCCTTCGTCATGAAGCGCCTGGTCGAGCTTGGCAAGGTCGAGAACATCAAGGGCGCCAAGCGCGCTATCGACCGCGGTGCCACCTTTGTGTGGGACATCCTCGAAGAGGTCATCGACGGCCGCGTCGTGCTGCTCAACCGTGCACCGACCCTGCACCGTCTGTCCATCCAGGCCTTTGAGCCGGTGCTGGTCGAGGGCAAGGCTATCCACCTGCACCCGCTGGTCTGCTCGCCCTTCAACGCCGACTTCGACGGCGACCAGATGTCTGTCCACGTGCCGCTGTCCAGCCAGGCTCAGGCCGAGGCCCGCGTGCTCATGCTCTCTGCGAACAACCTGCGCTCGCCGGCATCCGGCAAGCCGGTCAACATCCCTTCGCAGGACATGATCATCGGTGTGTACTACCTCACCCAGGTTCGCGAGGGTCTGCCGGGCGAGAACCACGTGTTCTCGAGCTTCGACGACGCGCTGCACGCCTATGACTGCCGCTCCGAGGTCGACATGCAGGCCAAGATCCAGGTCCGCGTGTCCGCTGCCGATGCCAACGTCATCAACGAGGACGGCACCCGTATCTTCCGCGTCAAGAACGGCAAGAACGAGTTTGTCGACTACGACGTCACCGGCAACAAGACCGCGCGCTTCGAGACCTCTATCGGCCGCATCATCTTCAACCGCCAGTGCCTGCCCGAAGATTACGAGTTCATGAACTACAAGATGGTCAAGGGCGACGTGGCCAAGCTGGTTGCGGACTGCTGCGATCGCTATCCCGAGGCCAAGGTCGGCCCGATCCTCGACGCCATCAAGTACTCCGGCTTCCACTACGCTACCCGCGCCGGCCTCACCATCTCGGTGTGGGACGCTCTCATCCCTGCCGAGAAGCAGGAGCTGCTCGACCGCGCCCAGGCCAACGTCGACCAGATCAACGAGTACTTCGAGGAGGGCTTCATCAACGAGACGGAGCGCCACATCGAAGTCGTTAACGAGTGGACCGCTTGTACCGATAAGGTTGCAGCGCTCATGCTCGACATGTTCGACGAGGAGAACCCGCTGTACATGATGGCCGACTCCGGCGCCCGTGGTTCTAAGACCCAGCTGCGTCAGCTCGGCGGTATGCGTGGCCTGATGGCAGACATGTCCGGCGAGACGATCGACCTTCCCATTAAGGCGAACTTCCGCGAGGGCCTGCTGCCGCTCGAGTACTTCATTTCGACCTACGGCGCCCGTAAGGGCCTGGTCGATACCGCATCCCACACCTCGGACTCTGGTTACCTGACCCGTCGTCTGGTCGACGTGGCCCAGGACGTCATCGTCCGCGAGGAGGACTGCGGTACGCACGAGGGCGTCACCTACAACCTCATCATCCCCGGCACCACCGACCTCAACACCGACCTCGTCGGCCGTTGCTTCATTGAGGACGTCGTGGCTCCCGATGGCACCGTGCTCTTTGAGCAGGACGGCTACATCGAGAAGGTCGCCGACATCCAGAAGATGGTCGATGCGGGCCTTAAGAAGGTCAAGCTTCGCGCGCTGCTCACCTGCCGCTCCAAGTACGGCGTGTGCCAGAAGTGCTACGGCTGGGATCTTTCCACCCGTCGTCCGGTCGCCATCGGTACCGCGGTCGGCATTATTGCCGCCCAGTCCATCGGCGAGCCCGGTACGCAGCTTACGATGCGTACCATTCACTCCGGCGGCGTCGCTGGCGTCGACGATATTACGCAGGGTCTGCCTACGGTCAGCCGTATGTTCGATATCGTCGGCAACGTCAACGAGAAGATTCTGGGTCGCGAGGCCGAGCTGGCCCCGTACTCCGGCCACCTCTCGATTAAGCCCGAGAAGTCCGAGTACGTGCTGACGCTCACCGACTCCGAGGATCACACCCGTGTCCTCGACGAGCGTCGCGTTCCCGCTTCGGTGCGCTTCATGCCCGAGATCGAGGACGGCTGCGAGGTTCGCGCCGGCGACCAGATCACCAAGGGCTTCGTCAACTTCCGCAACCTGCGCAAGCTGACCGACATCGAGTCGACGATGCACACCTTCGTCGAGAGCGTCAAGGACGTCTACACCAGCCAGGGCGTCGACCTGAACGACAAGCACATCGAGGTGCTCGCACGTCAGATGCTGCGTCGCGTTCAGATCACCAACCCCGGCGACTCCAAGTACCTGCTTGGTCAGTACGTCGACCGCTACGAGTTCGCCGACGAGGTCGAGCGCGTTGCCCGTCTGGGCGGTCAGGCTCCCGTGGCCGAGCCCGTCATCCTGGGTACGCTCAAGGTCGCGTCCAACATCGACTCCTGGCTGTCGAGCGCTTCGTTCATCCGTACTGCCGGCGTCCTTACCGAGGCTGCCATTGAGGGCAAGGTCGACCACCTGCTCGACCTTAAGTCCAACGTCATCGTCGGTAAGAAGATCCCGGCTGGTACCGGCCTCAAGCCGTACGCCAACGCCAAGCTGACGTATCGTACGGCCGACGGCTATGTCGACATCGACGGTCCGGCTTCGCCCAACGCCAAGTCGCTGCCCGAGTGGGCTCCGGTGGAGCTCAAGGACCTGGACGAGCAGCTCCCGCAGCAGCTCGACTGGGCCGGCTACGACGAGTTCGGTGGTGCTGACGGTTCGTTCACCCGCAACGGCCACACCATCTCCGCCGAGAAGGCTCGCCTGTACCTGTTCGACGACCTGGGCGTGTCGCAGCGCTGGACCAACAAGTTCAGCGAGGTCGGCATCGAGACGGTCGGCGACCTGGTCGGCAAGTCCGAGGAGGATCTGCTGCGCATCGATGGTATCGGTGCCAAGGCGATCGAGGAGCTCCGTGACGGCCTGGAGGCCCACGACCTGCTCTACATCCTCGAGAACAACGACGACGTTGCCGACGAGGAAGACCTCTCGCAGCTGCTGCAGATGGTCTTTAGCCCCGACGGTCCGGACGATATCCTGCTGGGTACCTCCGCTCCGACGCATCACGCCGACGCCGACGAGGAGCTCCTGGGCGCCCCGATCGACGACAAGAAGGCTCCCGCCAACGGTGCCATCAACGAGGACATGGCTTCTCTCGATGAGCTGCTCAACCAGCTCGTGGACACCGACGACGCCGAAGAGGCCAAGGACAACGACGAGGAGTAATTTCCAAGTACGTTAACCGTCCTTCCAAAGACCCGTTTCCCAACAGGGAAGCGGGTCTTTTTTTGTGAGGAACGTTGCCCCGA
>CABRLT010000160.1 GCA_902471785.1 uncultured Collinsella sp. | reverse complement strand
AAACTACGAGGACGCGGTCAACCAGACCGAGCCCGCGCGCCAACCCGATACCACGCAGTTCCGCTACTTTGGCGGCATGCTTCTGCAGATGGGCGGCGAGCTGGGCTTTCATGGCTACAACCATCAGCCGCTCGCGCTCTGGGACACCGACTACGGCACGCTGTGCGACTACAAGACCTGGAAGAACAAAGAGACGCTCGTCGCTTCGCTCAACGAACTTATCGCGTTTCAGGACGAGGTCCTGCCCAACGCTCGTGGCTCGGTTTACGTGCCGCCGTCGAATATCCTTTCGGCCCGAGCGCGCAAGCTCATCGGCACCGACGTTCCGCGCATTAAGACTATTGCCAGTACGTACTTTGAGGACGGTACCGACCTGCCGTACGTGCAGGAGTTTGGCGTGGCGAGCGACGGCATTGTGGAGCAGCCGCGCATTGTCTCGGGCGGCATGGTCGACGATTCCTATATGCGCCTGGCCGCCGTGTCCGAGCTCAACATGCACTACGTGAGCACGCACTTTATGCACCCGGACGACCTTTTGGACCCCGATCGCGGAGCCAAGGAGGGCTGGGAGGTCTACAAGGGCGGCCTGGTCGACTTCCTGGAGTGGCTTACCAAATCCGCGCCCGACCTGCGGCACCAGACGGCGTCGGAGTGCTCCGGTGCCATCCAGCGCTTTTCGTCGGTTACGGTGAACGTGGATACCAGTGCGGATGCCTGGACGCTCAGCCTGGGCAATTTCCACGACGAGGCGTGGCTCATGTTCCGCGTTAATAATGGCGAGCCGGGTGCGGTGACGGGTGGCGAACTGACGCACCTTACGGGCAATCTGTATCTGCTCAAGGCAAATGATAAGACCGTGACGATCGAGCGCAAGGAGGGTGGCGATAAATGAGAATCTGCTTGGTACTCGAGGGTTGCTACCCCTATGTGCACGGCGGCGTATCTACCTGGATGCATGGCTACATTACGGCCATGCCCGAGCACGAGTTTGTGCTGTGGGTGATCGGCGCGCATGCTGCCGACCGTGGCAAGTTTGTCTACGAGCTGCCCGGCAACGTGGTCGAGGTGCACGAGGTGTTCCTGGACGATGCCCTGCGGCTTTCGGGCGAGCAACATGAAGCCAGTTTTAACGACCGTGAGCGCGAGGCGCTACGCCGTCTGGTGTCGCTCTCCAATCCGGACTGGGACGTGCTGTTCGATATCTTCCAGCGCCGTCGCGTGCATCCGCTCTCGTTTTTGCAGAGCCGCACGTTTATGGATATCTTCCGCGACGTGTGCCTTGCCGAGTACCCCTACACGCCCTTCGCCGACGCATTCCACACCATGCGCTCTATGCTGTTGCCGGTGCTCTACCTGCTGGGCAGCGAGGTGCCGGTTGCCGATGTGTACCACGCTATCTCGACCGGCTACGGCGGCCTGCTCGCCTGCCTGGGCTCAAGCGTTCACCATGCGCCGGTGCTGCTCACCGAGCACGGCATCTATACCCGCGAGCGCGAGGAAGAGATCATTCGCGCCGACTGGGTGGTGCCGTCGTTTAAGGACCGCTGGATTCGCTTTTTCTACCTGCTTTCGGAGGAGATCTACCGCCGCGCCTTCCGCGTGACGAGTTTGTTCCATAACGCCCGCAAGACGCAGATCGATATGGGTTGCGATGCAGACAAATGTCTGGTCATCCCCAACGGCATCCAGTTCGACTGCTTTAAGGACATTCCCTTAAAGCCCGATGACGGCTGGGTGGACATTGGCGCGGTGGTGCGCCTGGCGCCCATCAAGGACGTCAAGACTATGATCTATGCCTTTTTTGAGCTGCACGAGCGCCTGCCCAAGGTGCGCCTGCACATCATGGGCGGCGTGGACGACGAAGAGTACGGCGCCGAGTGCCACGCGCTGGTCGAAACCCTGGGCGTGCGCGACCTGATCTTTACCGGCCGCGTCAACGTGGTCGAGTACATGGAAAAGCTCGACTTTACCATTTTGACGAGCATCTCCGAGGGCCAGCCGCTCAGCGTGCTGGAGTCGCTTGCCGCGTGTCGTCCCTGCGTGACGACCGAGGTGGGCTGCTGCCGTGAGTTGCTCGAAGGCGCTCCGGGCGATGACTTTGGCGTGGCAGGTTTTGTGACGCCGCCTATGTATCGCAAGGGCTTGGCCGATGCCATGGAACGCATGTGCACAAGCCGCGCCCGTCGCATTGAGATGGGGGAGCGAGGCAAGCGTCGCGTTGCCACGTACTTTTTGCACGAGCAGATGCTCGCCAACTATCGCGCGCTGTACGACGTGACGGCGCAAGCGTTTGACCTGCCCAGAGAGGGGGAGTAGCCGGTGGCCGGAATCGGTTTTGAGCTCAAGCGCCTGTTTAGGCGCAAGGGCCTGTTTGCCACGATGCGCGCCTATGGCTACGCCGGCATTGTGTGCACGGGCCCGATGCTGCTGGGCGTGCTGCTCCAGGTGGGTATCTTGGTGCTGTGCGGTCTGTGGGGCGTGGGACGCGCCAACCAAGACCTGCTGGTGTGCATGGTGACCTATACGCTGCTGGCGTCGCTCACGCTCACGAGCTTTTTCTCCATGCCGGTCACGCGCTTTTTGGCTGATATGTTGTTTGCCGAGCGCGAGGACGAGATTCTGCCCTCGTTTTGGGGCTCCAATGCTGTCATGCTCGTTGCGGGCACGGTGCTCTACGGCGTCTTCCTGCTGTTCTCGGGCGCCACGCTGCTGCAGGGGCTGCTGTGCCTGTGGCTGTTCAACATTATGATCGTCAACTGGAACGGCATGAGTTACCTCACGGCCATCAAGGATTACCGCGGTATCCTATGCAGCTTTGCGGCTGCCATTGGCGTGGCGTGCCTGTGCGCCCTGGCCGCGCTGGCGCTGGGACTGCCGCCGGTCGAGGGCCTGTTGGCGTCAATTGCTCTGGGCTACGGCGTCATGCTCGCCTGGGACGTGGTGCTGCTGTACCGTTATTTTCCTCAGAGCGACCGCAGCCCCTGGCTCTTTTTGCAGTGGCTCGATCAGTTTATGCCGCTGGCGCTCACGGGCTTGTTTACCAACCTGGGTCTCTTTGCGCACTTGGTGATAATTTGGGCCGGTCCCATTGGCGTGCAGGTCAAGGGCCTGTTTTATGGTGCGCCCTACCACGATGTGCCGGCGCTCATCGCGTTTTTGACGATCCTGGTCACGTCCGTCAACTTTGTGGTCTCGGTCGAGGTCAACTTTTATCCGCGCTATCGCGACTACTACAGCCTGTTCAACGACGGTGGCGTGGTGGGCGACATTGTGGTGGCCGAGGAGGAAATGCTTGCCACGCTCAATCGAGAACTGCGCTTTTGTGCGCTCAAGCAGCTGTTTGTGACTGCTGCGGTCATTTCGCTCGAGACCACGGTGCTGTCGGCCCTGCCGTTGGGCTTTAACAACCTGATGCACGGTTATTTTCGTACGCTGTGCGTGGGCTATGGCCTGTATGCCGTGGGCAATACGGTGATGCTTATCTTGCTGTACTTTACCGACTATAAGGGGGCCGTGCTGGCTTCGGGTCTGTTTGCCGGTGTGGCTGGGCTGGCGACTGCGGTGTCGTTGCTTTTGCCGCAGCAGTTTTACGGCTTTGGCTTTTTGTTGGGTGCGGCGGTGTTTTTTATCGTGGCGCTGCTGCGACTCGATACCTATACCGCCAACTTGCCGTATCGTATCCTGAGCCAGCAGCCCATTGTGGCGACCGACAAAACGGGTCGCTTTACACAGCTGGGCCGCTTGCTCGACCGTGTCGAGCAGCGCTATGAGGAACGCCGTCAGCAGGGCGAGCCGCATGGCGCGTTTGAGCGCGCGGTGGTTCGCTTGTACCAAAAGCATTGGGGAGGTCCTGATGACCGATAGAATGATGTCTCGCCGCCGTCTGTTTGA
>CABRLT010000159.1 GCA_902471785.1 uncultured Collinsella sp. | reverse complement strand
GTTCTGGGGCTCCAACCCTCCTCGCGTACCAACGTGCGCTTCGTCGGGCTTGTCGCTCCCGACTCCGGGCACTCTAGCCTCTTCGGAGACGTGCCCAAGCGACAGGTTTGCTAACCATTCCCCGGGGTGGGTGTGAGCGATAGCTCCGGTAACCACCGCCCACCCCAATCTCTCTTCCGTATCCTTCGTGCGTTTTGTCTCCGCGCACTTGGTTACGTCGTCGCTTGCCGGTGCGACTCCGTGAAAACCGGCGCCGGGCGCCCCGACCTTTGCCGGGGAACGGGCGCCTACCATCTCTTGGTTTTAGGCTGCGGGTAACCCGCCCGCAGCAAGCGATCGTTCGATTTGGAGGAAATCTTATGCGTACGATCACCGAGTCCGAGTCCACCCCCAAGGCCGACGGCTTCTTCATGCCCGCCGAGTTCGCCCCGCAGGATCGCGTGTGGATGGGCTGGCCCCACCGCACCGACACCTGGGCCCACGGCGCCAAGCCGGCCCAGAAGCAGTATGCCGCCATCGCCCGCGCCATCTCCGAGTTCACCCCGGTCTATATGTGCGCCAACCAGGTCGACTACGCCAACTGCAAGGCCGTCTTCGAGAACGACGAGAACGTCACCGTCATCGAGATGACCACCGACGACGCCTGGTTCCGCGACACCGCCGCCACCTACGTCATCAACGGCAAGGGCGAGAAGCGCGCCAACCACTGGCACTTCAACGCCTACGGCGGCCTCGTCGACGGCCTGTACTTCCCGTGGGACAAGGACGAGCAGATCGCCCTCAAGATGGCTGAGCTCTCCGGCTGCCGCCGTTATCGTCCCGACGACATGATCCTCGAGGGCGGCTCCATCACCGTCGACGGCGAGGGCACCCTTGTCGTGACCGACCAGTGCCTGCTTTCCCCGGGCCGCACCTGCTCTGCGGTTCTGGAGGAGGAAGAGGATCCCGAGTCCATCTGGCCCAAGTACCACAAGAAGTTTGAGCCCTGGAGCGAGGAGCTTCGCGCCTACATGGACGAGCACCTCAAGGATTACCTGGGTGTCGAGAAGGTCATCTGGGTCAAGGAGGGCATCGACCCCGAGGAGACCAACGGCCACATCGACGACGTCGCCACGTTCATCGCGCCGGGCGTCATGGCCTGCATTTGGACCGACGATCCCGAGTATCCGTTCTACGAGCAGTGCCACGCTGCCTACGAGACCCTCTCCAACGCCGTCGACGCCAAGGGCCGCAAGATGAAGGTCTACAAGCTCTGCATGCCCGTGAACCCGCTGTTCATGGACCAGGCTTCCTGCGACACCATCGACGCCGACGAGAACGCCGAGCCGCGCGTCCCCGACGAGCCGCTGATCGCCTCCTACATGAACTACCTCGTGACCAACCACGGCGTTATCGTCCCGCAGTACGGCGACGAGAACGACCAGCTGGCCGTCGACACGCTCCAGAAGATCTACGACGAGGTCTGGGGCGAGGGCGTCTACAAGTGCGTCGGCGTTCAGTCCGAGCAGGTCGTCTTCGGTGGCGGCAACATCCACTGCATTACTCAGCAGGAGCCGTCCGCGTAATTGTCTGTCTTCCCGAGGCACGGCACCTTGCCCTTCAATCGTCGGGCATGACCCTTAAGGTCTATGCCCTCCTCTTTCAGGGCAATCTGCCGCACCTCGGAAACCCAGCCAATCACGCAGACGCTTAATCGTCTGGCTTCCTGAGCCGTGATGCTTCGGGAACCCAGCCGATCAATCGGACGGTCGGTGAATCGGACCATCTCGGGGCATTGATGGTCGGTTTATTCGATGTCTTGGTCGGCTGGGTTTTTCTTTGGGCACTCCGTTGCCTCCACTTCGGAGTGCCCGCCTCTTTGATTGAGTACGCGTCTTCAATTGCCAAAAGATTCCGGTCGCAATCGCGGCCGTTTTGATCGGAGTATCTATGTACCAGCGTATCGTTATCTACACGCGCCTGTTCCGCGAGCGTTGGTCCAACAATTGTATCCTCTCTTCTCTTTGGGATGGCACCTGCACCGGTGACGCGGCCTGCAACCCTACCTTGGGCTGCGCCTTCGGTACAGATGCCATCCTTTTTGCTGTAGGGGGAGCGTGTCGTGGCAGGTAAAAAGTTCTCCCTGTTCGAGGTCATCCTCTCGGTTATCTGCGTTGTCTTTACCATCGAGGCGGCCGCTCCGGCATCTGCCATGGGTAACGTGCAGTTCTTCTGGTGGATCTTCCTCATCATTACGTTTTTGCTTCCCTATGGCCTGGTGGTGGCCGAGCTCGGTACGGCGTTCGATTCCGAGGGCGGCCTGTACGATTGGGTTCGCCTGGGCTTGGGCGACCGTTGGGGCGCCCGCTGCTCCTGGTGCTATTGGGTCAACTTTCCACTGTGGGTGGCAAGTATCGCCTGCATGTTCCCCAGTGTCATCAATGCGGTATGGGGCATCGAATTTTCGCTTGGGGTCCGAATTGCCATCGAGCTTGCCTTTGTGTGGGGCGTCACGGTCATGGCAATGCAGCCGGTGGCCGAGGCCGATTGGGTCATGGATGGCGGCGCCGTCATCAAGGTGCTCATTACCGCCGTGGTGGGAATCATCGGCATCTGGTTTGCCTGCAACAACGGCTTTGCCAACGATATGTCGTTTAAGACATTTGTCCCCGATCTGGGAGACACTAACTCACTGACGTATCTTTCAATCATCCTATTCAACTTTATGGGCTTTGAGGTGGTCGCGACCTTTGCCAGCACGATGAAGAACCCATCGCGCGATATCCCCAAGGCGGTTATCGCCGGTGGCGTTGCCATCGCGGCGATCTACATTATCTGTGGCATCGGTATTGGAGCCGCGGTTCCCACCGAGCAGCTTTCACTCGATTCGGGCATTGTGGACGCGGTTGCCGCCATGGTGGGGCGCGCTCACCCGCTGACGATGGTCGTGGGCGTGGCCTTTCTGGTAACGCTGTTTGCCAACATGATCTGTTGGAGCTTTGGCGTCAACAACGTGGCGAGCTATGCCGCGCGCCATGGCAACATGCCGCGTCCCTTTGCGCTGGTGTCCAAGAAGACCGGCATGCCCAACGGCTCGGCACTCATTAACGGTTGTTTTGCCAGCTTGGTGCTGCTACTTCAGATTCCGCTGGGTGAAGGTTCCGACGTCTTTTGGGTCTTCTTCTCGATGAACGTCGTCTTTCTGCTCATGAGCTATATCCCGATGTTCCCGGCGTTTTGGCGCCTGCGTAAATACGACGACCGCCCACGTGTGTTCCGCGCGCCCTTCGAGGGCAAGGTGCTTGCGGTAGCGCTTGCGGTGCCGGTGGTAGAGCTCGTGCTTTCCATTGTTGCGACAATCGTGCCGCTTAACAGCTCGCCCGCCGAGATGTCAAAGTTGCCGATCCTCATGGGTGTGGTGATCGGCGTGTTGCTGGGCGAGGTTTCGCGCCTCATATCGCGCCGCGGCCGCAGCATCGACAATCCCGGCGTTGGCGCAAGGGGGACAGGTCGCTTTTGAACCAAAACAGTAGCGCCGCGAGTTGTGCGGTGCTAGATGCATCTTGGATTACTGCTCACGCTGCTCGGGATCAGATGCGAGCTTGGGTGCAAAGTAGGGGACGTGGCCCAGGTAGGGGCAGCTGTCCGAACGCGCCTCAACGGCGCAGGGAACGTCGTCGTAGGTCATGGAAGAACCGAGTCGGGTGATGGCCTTGGCGGCGGGCGCGACGAGCATCTTGAGCGGAGCGATCGGTGTCATGGCATCTCCTTTTCTTCATGCGACCCGTGTTTTGGCGTGAATGTATACGCCGCAAGTCTAGCATCCCGCCGCGGAGAGCTTCAAACCACCACAAAGGTGATGAGCAGATGCAAGTGAGTAGACTTTTTTGAACTTACCGAGCACATCGCAACAAATACTCAATAAAACCGACCGGTCAGAGCTGTGGCGTTTTGGGGCGTGCTTGGCCTCCTGCAAAAAGCCTACTCACTTGGTTTTTCTGCTGGAAGACCGCCG
>CABRLT010000158.1 GCA_902471785.1 uncultured Collinsella sp. | reverse complement strand
AGCAGCACCCCGATGGGGCGCTCGCCCTCTACAGGCTGTTGATGCCCTCGCTGATCGCATCCCATAGCTCTTTAACCTTGCCCTTAAATGCGACGATGGCGATAATCGCGATCACCACGAGCACGCCGACCAAGATGGCATACTCGGTGGTACCCTGTGCACTCTCCTCCTGCAGTAGCTCCTTGGCGCGTTGACGAACATGTGCCGCCCGGCAAAACGCCCAGCCCTGGACCTTGCCAGCAGCGTCAGTCATCGTGTTCATGTATTCCTCCCTACATCATCCCGCCTGCTCCCAGCAGCGGGCCCAATATGGACAGAAGCAACGCCGGCAAGATGAGCGTGCCGGTGGGAATCAGCAGCTTGACGGGCGCACGCTCGATCTCGCGCTCGACCGCAGCGCGATGAGCCGCACGGATCTCGCGACTTTGAGCGGCCAGCGTCTCGGCAAGTGGGGCACCCAGGGCGAGCGCCTGCCCCACCGTGATGGCAAAGGTCTCGAGCGCTCGCACGTCCAGGTCGCGCGCGGCGGCCAACAACTCGTCCTCACGCGTGCCCACGCCCACCTGCCACGCCATGCAGGCCCGCTCAAGGCGAAGAGCCAGCACTGACCGGCGGTTGGCGCAGAAAATCTCAAGCGCCGCATCAAACGAAAGACCGGCCGAAAGACCCAAGCGCACAACATCGATCATCTCGGACACTTCGCCGAGCGGCACTCGCGCCGGGCCGCCCACTCCAACCGCGCCCTTCACTCGCGCGGTCAGGGCATCGACCACTGAGCGACCCGCGGCAGCGACCAGCACCGCCTCGCGCTTGCAGGCCCCTGCGATCTTGCGTGCATCCGCCCGATCCAAACCCGTCGCGACAAATACACTCAGGGCACACAGGCAAGCCGCAACTGCAACCGGGGCGCTCATAGCTCCACCCTCATAATGCGCCGGATAACCACCAGGGCAACGGCGTTGAGGGCAAGACCCAGCACCACAGCGCCCGCGCCGGCAGGCGTCGCGAGACCGCGACGAAAATCTGCCGAAAGCAGCGCCAACACCGCGCACATGCCCGCCGGCATCGCCGCGACCATATGCGCAGACATGCGAGCCTGCGACGTCTTGACATCCAGGCGGCGCTTGAGCTCAATGCGCTCCCCTACCATGCTCGATGCCTCGGACAGTAAGTCGGCAAGCGGAGCGCCAGTGCGCTGTGACACCTTAAGCGCCAAGGTCACAAGCGAAAGGCCGGGGGCGTCGATGCGCGCGAGCAAGTCATCGAGCGCGTCGGTCGCCGAGATGCCGCAATCGATCGCCGCCGCCACCCGCAAAAACTCGGTATGCACCGGCTCTTGCGCATGAGCGCCCACAAAGCGCATGCCCTGGGCCAGCGAATGTCCCGAGGCAAGCGACATGGAAAGTGCGGTAAACGCCTCGGGCATGGCCTCTTCTGCATCGTGTTGCTCGCGCCGGCTCTCAAAGCCATCCCGAGCGGCGCCAACGGCAATCGGAGCAACAAGTCCCAAGGCAAATCCGAGGGGCGATAACGACACCATCGTTAGTAAAACGCAGCAGACACCGCTCGATAGCAGCAGAAACGCCAAACGCCCCGAAGCATCCTCGATCACGAGGCCAAGGCGATGCGCCGGAGCCAGCGATGCCCACGAACGGGCAATCTTTTTCAGCAGATCGTTTTCCACCAGCTCACGCGGCAGCTTCTCTGCCACCGTCTCGAGCACCTGACGCGCCAGCTCCGCCGGCGGTATCTGCGGCACACGAGGTTCCGCCCCGCACGCCGTCGCGACAGAAAACGCTGCTAAACCCCCTACGACGAGGGGCACAGCGACCTCCATTCGTCCACCTCCTCTTGTGTGAGCGTCCCCGACCGCAGGCCTTCTGCGATAAACGGCGGCTCGCGGTCAAGCGTCCAGGTGCGCTCGGCGGCATCGAAAGTCACATAGCGCTCGAGCTCTACGCCGCCCGACGCGGCGCGACGCACTCCCGAATACGAGGAGACGAAACGCCTGCCATCGGCGTGGCGCTCAGACATCACGATGCCGTCGAGCGCCATGGCAATCTGCTCCTCGATGAGCTCGCTCGGCAGATCGATGCCATAACGTGCAAGCAACGTCAGACGCACCACGGTCTCCTGTTCTGAGCCCGCATGAAGTGTGGTGAGCGACCCGTCGTGGCCCGTGTTCATGGCCTGCAACATGTCGCAGCACTCCGCACCGCGCACCTCGCCCACCACGATGCGGTCGGGGCGCATGCGCAGGGCATTGGTCACCAGGTCGCGGATCGTCACCGCGCCCTCGCCCTCAATTGAAGCCTCGCGCGCCTCTAGACGCACCACGTGCGGATGATGCGCAAACTTGAGCTCGGCAGAGTCCTCGATCGTCACGATGCGCTCGCCGGTGGAAATCTCGCATGACAACGCGTTGAGCAGGGTGGTCTTACCAGATCCCGTGCCTCCCGCAACCGCCAGGTCCTGTCGCAGCGACACCGCGCACGACAGCAGCTGCGCATACCAAAGCGGCAGCGACCCCAGCCCCACAAGCTCGTCCAGCGAGCAGATGCGGTCCGAGAACTTTCGGATGGTGAGAATCGGTCCGTCAATCGCCACAGGCGGAATCACCGCGTTGACGCGATAGCCCGTTTTGAGGCGGGCGTTGACGATGGGACTGCGCTCGTCGATACGGCGGCCAAGTGGCGAGATGATGCGGTCGATAAGCACACGGATCTGCCCATCATCCTCAAACGCATGCTCGATGGGGTACAAGACGCCACCACGTTCAAAGAAAGCCGAGCGGCAGCCGTTGATCATGATCTCGGTAACGGTGTCGTCCTCGATGAGCGGCTGCAACGGCCCCAAGCCCACCACGTCATCCAAAATCTCGTCGATGATGGTCTCGCGCTCGGGCGTCGCGAGATCGGTCGGTTCCTCAACATTGAGCGCCGCCTCCACCGCGGGACGCAATTCCGAGCGGGCAAGTGCCGGGTCGATATAGGCGCTGATACGCGCCACTTCGTCGTAACCCATGCGGTCCATCACGGCGCGCTTAGTGCGTCGTTTCACCGCGCGGCGACGCCCCGCATCTACAGGCGCTGCCGCCGCTGCAGCGCCGGCAGCCTTAATCCTCGTTTGCAGGCTCATCGCTAATCACCCTCGCGCGACCAGGGAAGGCGGATACGCGGGCGTTCGGTGCGCGTTGCACGGTCGGCGACCATATCGCTCCAAGGGCCGACGGCGCACCCCAGTTCCACGAGCATCTCGCGCGTGGCCTCGCGCACGCTGGTCGCAAAAGCGCTAGTCTGCCCCACTGCCTCGTCAGCGCGCCCAAACGCCATGAGCGCGGCGAGATCCTGCCCGCCATCGGCGATACGAATCTTGGAGCTCAACGCACAGGCAATCTCAAAGCGCATGGCGACGTCTTCGTCTGCCCCGCGCGCACCGAACCGGTTGAATACGGCGCTCATGCGCGTGCGCGGCACACCCACTCGACTTGCCAGTTCAATGACGCGCGACGCCGATGTCGCGGACGACACCGCCGCATCGCCAACGACCAGGCAGCGGTCGCTCGCCGCCACCGCAGCCGCCACGGCATCACCCCAAAAGACCGAGGTGTCGACAAAGACCACGTCGGATTCGCGACGCAGAACATCAAGCAGTAGCTCCACCGGACGTGCCATGAGCTCGGCTTGCTCGGGCGCCGCGACGGGACCCCAGAGCGTAACGCCCGGCGCCACGCGTATCGATGTGGCTACGATATCCGGTTCGGTGAGCGCGCCCGCCGCCGACGGCTCGATAAGTGCCGCCATATCGCGCGGAGCATCGACGCCTAACAAGTCGTAAAGGTTTCCAAACATCAGGTCCAGGTCGAGCACGGCGGCACGCAAGCCCAACAGCGACGATGTGTGTGCCATGGTGGCAACGATCGTCGACTTGCCGCAACCGCCCGAACCCGAAATGGCACAGATGACCGGAGCTCGATGCTGCGGAGCGGCAGCGTCTGCCGGCGGCATCGGAGGAGGCG
>CABRLT010000157.1 GCA_902471785.1 uncultured Collinsella sp. | reverse complement strand
GGGTTCTTGCTGCGATGCTCAACATCAATCAGGCCCGTCGAGGGAACGGCAGTACAGAGCTCGGCGGCCTCGCGCTGCTCAAAACGGAGCTCGTAGTCGTCATAGGACTCGCCCTCGTCAAGCGGGCACTTAAAGCCAGGGTGACCGCCCACAAAGAACGGCATGTCCTCGGTGCCCTCATTGGTCACCTCGTACGACACGGCCACCTTCTCCGCATCGATCATGTAACGAGCAACGATCTTAAACGGATACGGGTACTGCTCGAGTAACTCGACATGGTCGGCAGAGCTTAGGCTCAGCGCAACCATGTTGTCGCTCTGTTCCTCGAGTTTCCACTCCTGTTTGCGCGCAAAGCCGTGACGGGCGAGCTTAACCTCGCGGCCGCCCATGGTCATTGCGTGACCGTCACGAAGGCCGCCGCAGATCGGGAAGCAAATAGGCGCCTGGCCCGACCACACCGCCGGATCACCCTGCCACAGATACTCGCGGCCGTTGGCCGTAATAGAAGTGAACGATCCGCCAGCCGTGCTCAACGCAATGCGGACAGAGCCGTTATCAAGAACAAACTCCATGGGAATCTTCCCTTTCTTACGACAGCCCACCAAGTCAATAGGGCTGATAGAAAACCGGCCCGCGCCCCCTCACAGAAACGCGAGCCGTCAACGGACTAGTTAATTACGCCGGATACCCGCTAATCGTGGTATTCGCCGCGGTCCCACTTCTCGAGGAACTCGTCAAAGAAGTGCGGGTCAGCCTGAGCCTCGGCGTCGGCCTTATTGCAGGCGTCGATCTTGGCGATCAGGGCGTCGTGCTCGGGAGTCTTCTCGTAGGGCTCCTCCAGGAAGGCAAGCATGATATCGGCCATCAGGAACTCGCCGGTGATCTTGCCACCAAAGCCCACGATGTTGGCGTTGAGCTCGCGACGGGCATACAGGGCAGAGGTCATGTCGCGGACCAGGGCGCAGCGGGCGCCGGGAACCTTGTTGACGGCGTTGGTGATACCGATGCCGGTGCCGCACAGGGCCACGCCAAAGTCGGCCTTGCCGCTGGCAACAGCCTCGCCCACGGCCTTGCCATAGATGGGATAGTGCGTACGGGTGTGGCTGTAGGTGCCGCAGTCGAGCACCTTGTAGCCAGCCTGCTCCAGGCGGTCGGCCAGATAGATCTTCTCGTCCGTAACGATATGGTCGCAACCGATTGCGATGGTCTTCTTCATCAGAACGTCCTTTCGTCTGAATTCACAAGTTGAGGTAGAAGTTCGAGTTCTCGGTGGCTCTCGTTAGGCCATCTTGTTGAGCATGTCGACACGGATCTGGTGACGGCCGCCGGCGTACTGTGCACGCAGGAACTCGCGGGCGATCTTCTTGGCGACCTCGGTGCCCACAACGCCCGGGCCCATGGTGACCATGCGCGAGCCGTTGTGCTCGCGGGTCATGTAAGCGGAACGCTCGTCGGAAATGTTGGCGACGACCATGCCCTTAATCTTGACGGCGGCCATATAGGAGCCGACGCCGTACTTATCGAATGCAAAGCCCTGGGAATCCTTGTGCTCCAGCAGGTCCTTGGCAACGGCGGTCGCGGAATCGACAAAGTCCGCGGCAGGGGTCTCGGAATAGTCGACGACCTCGTGACCGTCGGCGATGAGCATCTCCTTGATGGACTCCTTCATCGACATACCGTCGGCATCGGAAGCGATTACAACCCTCATGACATCCTCCTTGAGAGATACGCAGGTGCGTAGTTTCTGTTTGGAAGTGTTGAATCGCGTTCAGGTCCGGGCATCTGAATGTGCGGTTCTTCACTGTTCGTGTTTATTTGAACACATTCGAACACCGACTGCAACAATAATTTGTTTATCTTTGTTCTTTTTTGAACAAATACCGTTCTCAGATGATTGCTGACCGTTTGGACCAGGCCGAGAACTCATCTCGGCCGCCCTTCTTACGGTTGATCTTCCAAGGATCGCTTTGCCGCCTACTCAGACTGCCCGCTCTTCTTGGCATGTCTGGACGGAGCGCTCAAGAAACGACCCGTCAGATAGTTCGCGGGACCGGAGATATCGATCCCCAGCAGCACGTGTCCTAGCCATAGGAACGCCACGAGCACCAGTAGAGGAATCACACACGAGGTCACGATCATCACGATGACGCCTTCGATCAGATCGGTCACCTGATGCACGATCTCATCGGTCATCTGCTTGGCGCCGCTGGTCACCGACGTAACAAGGCTCGAGGCCCCGTCAGTCAACTGCTCGAGCACGTTTTTGGACTCCTTGGCCTCGGATTTTTTCTTGTTCGATTTTGAGCTGGTCTCGGCTGACTTGTCCGTGGTGTCGGCCACATCCGCAGCGTCCGCAGCCTTTTGCTCAGCTTGCTCAATACTTACGCGATACGTTTCATCGACCTTCTGCGACACCCATACGCTCGCGGGTACGAGCGCCATGCCGATCACGGCAACCACCAGCACGCGTGTCGCCACACGGCGCAGGACGGCGCTCGTACTCCAGCGCCCGTGAATGCCGAGCGACACCGCAAAGAGCACCAACGCAAACGGGATTAAGATGCCCAAGCCAACCGACCACAAAATCGTGAGCAGATATTTCTCGAGGTATAGCACGGCAAGCACGATACCAAGGTTGCCTGAAAGCTGTGCGAGCTGCTCGGCAACCGGCGTTCCCGTATCACCCGGCAGCGCCGTAATACCCGCAGATAGAGCAACGCATGAAGCCGTGAGCGCCAAAACATTGCCCTTCTTTTGATCGATGACCTCGATGGTGGAGTCCCAAGTTTTGGTATCGGCGAAATGCGGACGAGCTACAAAGCCCGACAGCAGCGCCAGCAACACGAGCGCAACGATAAAGCCAATCTGCAGCTTTTTGTTTGCGCACACGACATCGGACAGGCTGGGCTGCAGCTCGGTTACCGTCGTGTGCTCGGTTATCTGGACAGGACGCCCATGAGCCATCTCGTGCGCGTCTCTTTTTTGTATTGACCCGTTATCCGGCATTTGGATACCTCCTCAGCCCGGCGTTTAATGCGAAAGGAAGTATACCCACCGAGCAAAAATCGAACGGGAGGACGAACGGAGCGCACCAAGACTGTCCCCAATGACTAGTCGTTTAAGAACGTCCCCAATGACTATCACGGGATGAGTTGCGGTGGAATAGGGATTGTTTTGCGCCCGCCGGCCCCTATTCAGTCCCTATTTCACCGCAACTTGGAGGAAGACAGAAAAAGCCCTGCCGCGGGTAGCAGCAGAGCTTTTGGAAGGGGACTTGGTTGTGAGGGCTCGTTAGGCGAGCTTGGCCTCGAGCTCGGCGATGCGCTTGTAGGCATCGATGGTAAAGCGGGTCTGCTTCTCCAGGATCATAGTGGTCATGAGAGTGTCCTGAGCGTGAGCCATGATGAAGGTCATCTCCATCTCGCCGCCGCCGGCCTCCTGCGAAAGCAGCTTGGTCTGCGTGTCGTGGGCACCGATGAGCGCATCGCTGGCATCCTTGTGCAGCTGCTCGGCCTTCTCAAAATCACCCTCGCGAGCAGCATCGAGCGCTGCAAGCAGATCGGTCTGGGCGTCACCTGCGTATGCGACAATCTCGAATCCAACCATCGAGATTTCTTCTTTGGTTGCCATGTTGCGTTCCTTTCACATATGAACCAATGGAGAGCATCGCGTCCGGGCATACGCGCTGCGTTCTGTATGGCAGAAACATTAACATTCAAACAAAAAAGAACAGCGCAAAACGTAATTTCAAGCTATGAACGGTCATTTTTTGCCCGTGAACGGTTTTTAAACCAATCTGAACAATATCGAACACAGTTAGCGGCAACCCAAACGGGATCGCACCCTAACGCAAATCGCGCACCGTATCGCCCTCTACGAGCACGCCGGGAATCAGCATGTGCTCCACGCCAGACGCACCCCCATCGGCGCCGGCAATCTTGTCGACCGCCCACATGCCGACGCGCTTGTTGTCAAAGCGCACCGTGGTCAGGCGACGGTCGGGCACGATATCGCCCAGGCT
>CABRLT010000156.1 GCA_902471785.1 uncultured Collinsella sp. | reverse complement strand
GGGCTGGGCTATGCTACCTTGACTATCTATATGACTTAAACGCAGCAAAGGAGCACCGAGAGAGCGAGCATGGCAAAAAACACCGCAAACTATGGTAACGACAGTATTCGTCAGCTCAAGGACGAGGAGCGCGTACGCCTACGCCCCGCCGTCATCTTTGGCTCGGACGGCCTCGATGGCTGCGCGCATGCCGCGTTCGAGATCCTGTCCAACGCCGTTGACGAGGCGCGCCAGGGCTACGGCAAGCTCATCACCCTTACCGCCTTTCGCGATGGCTCCATCCAGGTAGAGGACAACGGCCGCGGCTGCCCGCTCGACTGGAACCCCTCCGAGAAGCGCTTTAACTGGGAGCTCGTCTTTTGCGAGCTCTACGCCGGCGGCAAGTATAACAACAACCAGGGCGGCGACTACGACTTCTCGCTCGGCACCAACGGCCTGGGCTCCTGCGCGACCCAGTACGCTTCTGAGTACATGGACGTCACGGTTTGGCGTGACGGTAACAAATACTCTCTGCACTTTAAGAAGGGTAAGGTCGTCGGCGCCAAAAAGAAGGCGCTCGAGATTGAGCCCAGCGACGAGAACCGCACCGGCACCACCATCAAGTGGCGCCCCGATCTTGAGGTCTTCACCTCCATCAGCATCCCCCACGATTGGTATCGCGAGACCATGCGCCGCCAGGCCGTGGTCAACGCCAACGTTACCTTCCGCCTGCGCATCGAGGGCGACGATGGCGAGTTTTCCGAAGAGGACTTTTGCTACCCCAAGGGCATCGAGGACTATGTGCTCGAGAAGGTCGGTGCCGACTACCTCACCGAGCCCTTCTTTATCGAGGCCGACCGCCGCGGTCGCGACCGCGAGGACCTGCCCGACTACAACGTCAAGATCACCGCGTGCATGTGCTTCTCGCGCACCTTCATGATGCAGGAGTACTACCACAACTCGTCATGGCTCGAGAACGGCGGTTCGCCCGAAAAGGCCGCCCGTAGTGCTCTGACCAGCGCCATCGATGCCTACATCAAGCAACAGGGCAAGTACAACAAAAACGAGAGCGGCATTAAGTGGCAGGACGTCCAGGACTGTCTGGTGCTGGTGACCAACTGCTTCTCCACCCAGACGTCCTACGAAAACCAGACTAAGAAGGCCATCAATAACCGCTTTATCCAGCAGGCGATGACGGCATTCTTTAAGGAGCGCCTCTCGACCTATCTGATCGAGAACAAAGACGCCGCCAACAAGATCATGGAGCAGGTGCTCATCAACAAGCGCTCGCGCGAGAACGCCGAGAAAACGCGCCAGAGCATCAAGACCAATCTGCAACAGAAGACCGACATGGCCAACCGCGTGCAGAAGTTCATCGACTGCCGCTCCAAAGACAAGGACCGTCGCGAGATCTACATCGTAGAGGGCGACTCGGCAGCAGGCGCCATCCGCACCTCGCGCGATGCCGAGTTCCAGGGCGTTATGCCCGTTCGCGGTAAGATCCTCAACTGCCTGAAGGAGGACTACCCGCGCATCTTTAAGTCCGACATCATCATGGACCTCATGCGCGTGCTGGGCTGCGGCGTAGAGATCAAGGACAAGCGCATCAAGAATCTTGGCGCCTTTGACCTGGACAACCTCAACTGGAACAAGGTCATCATCTGTACGGACGCCGACGTCGACGGTTATCACATCCGCACGCTTGTGCTCACCATGCTCTACCGCCTGGTGCCCACGCTTATCGACGAGGGCTACGTGTATATCGCCGAATCGCCGCTCTACGAGATCAACTGCAAAGAGAAAACCTACTTCGCCTACACCGAGCTCGAGAAGAACGGCATCCTCAAGGAGATTGGCGACCAAAAGTGCTCCATCAACCGCTCCAAGGGTCTTGGTGAGAACGACCCGGACATGATGTGGCTCACCACCATGAACCCCGAGACGCGTCGCCTGATCAAGGTGGAGCCCGAGGACGTCACCAAGATGGAGACCATGTTCAATCTGTTGCTGGGCAACGACGAGGCGGGCCGCAAGCGCCATATCTCCGAGCACGGCAAGGAGTACCTGGACCAGCTGGACCTGCAGTAGCAGCAAATCGATAACGACGGCCCTTAAGAAGTTCAAGAGGATATCGTGGCAAAGAAGAAGACGAAGAACCAGCCAAAGAAAAAGCAGGTCAACGCCGAGAACGTCATCGGCCTGCACTCCGAGGTCACCGACCAGCCGATCACGCAGACGCTCGAGGTCAACTACATGCCCTACGCCATGAGCGTCAACGTCTCGCGTGCGTTCCCCGAGATCGACGGCTTTAAGCCCTCGCACCGCAAGCTGCTCTACACCATGTACAAGATGGGTCTGCTCAAGGGCGAGCGCCAGAAGAGCGCCAACATCGTGGGCCAGACCATGAAGCTCAACCCGCACGGCGACGCCGCGATTTACGAGACGATGGTGCGCCTGGCCACCGGCAACGAGGCACTGCTCGCGCCGTTCGTTGAGTCGAAAGGCAACTTTGGCAAGTACTATTCGGGCGACCTGAGCTACGCCGCCTCGCGTTATACCGAGGCCAAGCTCTCCCCCATCAGCGCCGAGATCTTCAAGGACATCGACAAGGACCCGGTCGACTTCGTTGACAGCTACGACGGCGCCATGAAGGAGCCGCGCCTGCTGCCCACCACGTTCCCCAACATCCTTGTCTCGGCCAATAAGGGCATCGGCGTCGCCATGGCGTCCGACATCTGCGGTTTCAACCTCAACGAGGTCTGCACCGCCACCATGCATTACCTGCAGGATCCCGACTGCGACCTGCTCGAGTACATGCCCATGCCCGACTTCTCGACCGGCGGCGAGATCATCTACCGCCGCGAGGAGATGGAAAAGATTATTGAGACCGGCCTGGGCAGCTTCCAGATTCGCTCCCGCTGGCGTTGGATTCCCGAAGAGCGCATCATCGAGGTCTACGAGATCCCCTACACCACCAAGACCGATGTCATCATCGAGCGCATCGTCAAGCTCTCCAAAGAGGGCAAGGTCAAGGAGATCGCTGACATCCGCGACGAAACCGACCTCTCGGGCTTGCGCATCGCCATCGACCTTAAGCGCGGCGTCGACCCCGACAAGCTCATGGCCAAGCTCTATCGCTCGACCACGCTGCAGGATTCGTTCTCGTGCAACTTCAACGTGTTGGTCGATGGTTACCCTCGCGTTATGGGCGTGCGTCAGATCCTGCACGAGTGGGTCAAGTGGCGTATTGAGTCCACGCGTCGCCGCATTAACTTTGACCTGGGCAAAAAGTCCGAGCGCCTGCACCTGCTGCACGGCCTCGAGGCAATCTTGCTCGACATCGACAAGGCCATCGCCATCATCCGTGGCACCAAGCTTGAAGCCGAGGTCGTGCCCAACCTTATGAAGGGTTTCGACATCGACGAGACCCAGGCCGAGTTTGTTGCCGAGCTCAAGCTCCGCAACATTAACGAAGAGTACATCCTCAACCGCACCAAGGACATTGCCAAGCTTGAGAGCGAGATTGCCGAGCTTGAGGAGATCCTCTCCAGCGAGGAGAACATCAAGAAGGTCATCAGCGACGAGCTGGCCGCGGTCAACAAGAAATATGTGATGCCGCGTCGCACGGGCAGGATCGAGCCCCATGAGGTTATCGAGGTAAGCTTGGAGCCCGAGGTCGAGGAGTACCCGGTGACCATCATGCTCTCGCGCGATGGCTACCTTAAGAAGATGACGGACCGCGTGCTCAAGAAGGCGACCACGCTCAAGTACAAGGACGGCGACAAACCCTTTATCGAGTTCCCGTCCTCCAACACCCACGAGTTGCTGGTCTTTACCAACAAGAGCCAGGTGTACAAGTGCAAGGTTGCGGCGTTTGAGGATACCAAGTCGGCCCAGCTGGGCTCGTATCTGCCAACCGATCTCGAGATGGAACCCGATGAGAGTGTGATCTGGGTCATCGACCCCGAGGACTACAAGGCCGACGTGCTGTTTGTCTTTGAAAACGGCCGTGTGGTGCGCGTCGCACTTGCCGGATACGTTACCAAGACCAACCGCAAGCGCCT
>CABRLT010000155.1 GCA_902471785.1 uncultured Collinsella sp. | reverse complement strand
CCAACAACCCGCGGCGCCGTGATGTCACCGACAGACAAGGAGGACGCCACCATGAAGATAAAGACCCTATCGATCCTTTCCCTCTGCATCGCCCTCTTTGCCGCGCTCGCCCTTGTGGGCTGCGGCGGGAGCGCATCGAGCGGAAGCCCCAGCGACGGCGCCAAGAGCGAAAGTAAGGAAAAGGCCCCCGCAGCCGCAAAGACCGACTTTATCTGGTTTAAGGTCGAGATGCCCGAGAGCGTTGGCGTAAGCGACTCCGCCGGCAAGAATGCCGACAGGGTCCAGCTCACCTTCCCCGAAGACGAGAACGGTTCGGCCGATCGCTTTATCCCCGTTTGGAAAAAAGCGCTGACGGCAGAGGAATCCCACGCCGACCAGGCAGAAAAGAAAGGTGATACGTTCCAGTGGAAGGATGGCGGGTCCGTCGAGTATAACGGCAGGACGTGGCTCGTCGGAACGTACGAGGACAACAGCGGCGTCTCAACCCTCCTCTTTACCGACGTTGAGCCGGGAAGCGTCTACGTCCTCATCTCGAACTTCGATCTGCATAAGAAAGAAGCCGAGGCGCTCCTCAACTCCATCGAGTTCCCCGATGACATGGCGAAGGCAGTTGCCGAGGCACGCGAAGTCGAGATTTCGAGCATCGAGATCAAGCATTAGGGGCTCGCACGCAGCGTCCCATGCGCAGTCATTAAATGATCGGACGCCCAGCCAGGGGAGGATCGGATCGGCCGGCCCTCCCCTCTTTTGCGCCCGGGCATATTGCAACTTGTCGGCGCAAATCCGGACCTCAGAATGGGACACATGGCCCACCCTTACGAGTCACTCACGCGTACAGTAAAGGCAGGTAATCCATGGGCGGTTACAGATCGAGGAGGACACGACCATGAAAAAGAAGGCCTTTGCGATTCTCACCCTCTGCATCAGTCTCTTTGCCGCGGTTGCCCTGGTGGGTTGTGGCGGAAGCGGTGGCGCTACCGGCAGTGGCGGTGGCGGCGGAGCAGAAAAGCCAGCCGTGGATATGAGGACCGACTTCATTTGGTTTAAGGTCGAGGTCCCCGAGGGCGTCGAGATCGCCGACGTCGCAGGCGACACCGCCGACAGGGCCCAGTTTAAGTTCACCGAGAGCGAGCACGCCAGCGATCGCTTCATCCCTGTCTTCGACTCTGACAAGAACGCCGATGAACTGTTCGACTACGAGGCAAAGTGGAAGGCCAACTCCGGATGGACCGAGAGCGATCCCGTTAAGTACAACGGCAAGACCTGGCGCAGCGCCTACTTTACGCACTCGGGCGGCGTGACGACCGAGTACTTCACCGACGTTGACGGCGGCAGCGTGTATGTGCGCATCGACAATGTCGAGGAGCACAAGGACGCCGTCGAGACCATGATGAAGTCCCTGGAGTTTGCCGACGACATCGCCGAGGCCAAGACCGAGGCCATGGACGTTAAGCTCGAGGATATCGAGATTAAACGCTAAGCGACTGGCGAGCGCAGCGGGAAACGCGGGCGCAGTGCAAACAAGCGACGGTGCCCCAGCGCTTCGTACCCAGGGAGGGCCGGTAAACCGACCCTCCCTTTCTTATGCCTGTAGCCGACGAACGCGAGGATGCCGGACGCCGGAACCGCCCCAAATGTGGCAACAGTACGAAAACGACAAACACCCCAACACGTCCGCCCACCGATTTATTGCGCCGCGCAGACAATTAAACCAGCATCTTTAAACATCTGGGCAGTATAGTGACCAAAACTATCGCATAACCGCACTCTGCGAATGGAGAAGTTATGACCGAACACCATGCCATCAGCCGCCGAGCGTTTACGCTGGGCCTAGGGCTTGCGGCGTTGTCACCACTTGCAAGCCTGCCCGAAACCGCAGCGCCGGGCATTCCCCTGCGAGCGGCATTTGCAGACAACACACCCGCACCGTCGGACAGCCTCGACAATTTCGTCATTCGCCTTCGCCCCGCGGGCTATTTTCGTACCGCAAGCGTTAACGAAGACGGCAACGTCATCGGCAACGTCTGCCATCTGTTTAATGACGGCACGTCCAGCAAGCTCATCCTTGAGAACGTAACGACCAAGAATGACGATACAAACTGGTATGCTATCCGCACCTTGCTCAATTTCGAAGAGCATAAAAAGACGGGCTACAGCATTTGGTCGGTCGATGGCGACTCGGACAAAGACGGAAAGGTCATCCACGTATGGAGTGGCGAGCATGACGGCAAGGCCAGTCGCTCTTTTGCGTTCGAGCGTCAATCAAACGGTACCTATATCATCCGAGACCGCACGGTCGAGAAAGAAACCGAGAAAAAAGACATTAAGTACCTGGCCATAGAAAAGGACGGCAAAGACCAGGACAACAATAAGATCTGCCATAAGAGTAAGAGCATTCCGTGGGAGCTCGAGCTTGTCGGCTACAGCATGGACAAGACCAATGCCACAGTTAGCAGCATCGACTGGACCACGTATAGCAGCTACGTCGACGGACCATGTTGGATGAGCCACGTCGATGGCAGCAAGTACCTCGACGAACTGAGCATCCCGGGAACTCACGATTCGGGCACCTGCAGCGTCGACAACGACACCGAGCCCCAAACCTCGCTTGCAAAGTGCCAGCAGGATTACATCCCCACGCAGTTGCTCGAAGGCATTCGCTATTTTGATATCCGACTTGGAAAGAACGACAAGAACGGCGACCCCGGCATCGACCATGGAATATGCTACCTGCACAAAAAAGACGGGGACTTTATGCAACTCTCCGATGTCATCGGTTACTTCAAAACATTATTGAACGAACACCCGTCAGAAGCGCTCATCATGCTGGTGTCACGAGGCAACGACGAGGCTACCGACGAAAGCGTTACGACGGCTTTCGCCAATGTTATGGGCAATAACTCCGATCTGTTCTATACGTCGAGCCATGTCCCCACACTGAACGAGGTGCGCGGAAAGATCGTCCTGCTGCGTCGATTTAAACTCGCCGGCGACAGCGTAGACGGCCACACGTGGGGCCTCGACCTCACTGAATGGGACGACAAAATCAAGGCGCATTCCGGAAAGTCCATGTGCCTCGTCCAAGACGCGCGAGGCTTTGAGGCTGCGGGCAATGCGGGTGCCAAAGAGCCCTATTGCACCAAGGTATATGCCCAAGACCATTACGACTGCACGGGATCCAGTAAGATCGACTGGGTCGATATGGCCCTGAAGGCAGCGTCCGAGTTCGAGCGCAGCACCGTAGATATCACTGCCGCGGACGGGACAACGGTGCAGGCAACAGAGCGCTGCTGGTTTATCAACTACACGAGCTGCACGCAAAACAACCCTTTTACCGCAGCGCGAGTGGTCAACGAGCACCTGTACAAGAGCTCGTATATAAACAATACCGGAGTTGAGAGCACAAAGGCGGACTGCCGCAAGCACATTGGCATCATCGCATCCGACTTTGTTGATGCGGCACTGGCCCGGAGCATCTACCAGCGCAATTACAACGATGCGCAGCACAAGCAAACCGTTTCGTGCTATCTCCCGACCCGCATGCGCATGACGTACGGCGACTCGCTGAGCGATGCCTCGCTCCAAGATGGCAAGACCGTTGGCGAGGGCCATTTCCGCCTTGTCGACAGCAGCAACGTACTCAACGTAGCAGCCTCGGGACATGCGTTTGCCATCGAATATGTGGATGTCGACGCCCTGGGCAACGAGACTGTTACGGGGCTGCAGGGCCCTGTGCCCATCGATATCGATCCACGTGCGCTGACGCCTCATTTTGAGGGACTCGAAGGCCTTAAGGCCGGCGAAGACGTGCGCGCCAAGATTGCGGCATCACTCGAGGGCAAGCTCGAAACCGATGCCTGCACGGCCCAGCTCGAGTTTGTGCACGACGCGGACGGCGCTCCGGGCACGGCAATGGCCGAGGGCGAAACATTTGCCGCAGGAACGTACTGGGTGCGCGTGAACGGTCTCTTGGGCGACGCGGCGCAGAACTACACGCTCGCCAGCGACGGATCCGCAAGCTTTACCGTAGCGGCCTCGGGCAGTGCGGGCGGCACC
>CABRLT010000154.1 GCA_902471785.1 uncultured Collinsella sp. | reverse complement strand
ACGCGCGGCTGCTCGTGAATCTCCTTGAGCATAAAGTCGGGATAACCGCCCTTTTCGGCCATGTCCAGGTCCCAGTCGATATGGGTGATCTTGGGCTCAATCACATTGCCGGCCTCGTCGGTATACTCGACGCCTGCGGGCGTGAGCTTGGCAAACTGACCATCTTCGAGCACCACGACATCGCGGGTGGCATCGATAAGCGCGATCACATCGGAGGCAACGTAGGAGCCGGTCTCGCCCACGCCGACCACAATCGGGGAGTCCTTGCGGGCAACGGCGATCACGCCAGGTTCGTCGGCGCACACGGCGGCCAGGCCATAGGCGCCCACCACGTGGGTGCAGGCCTCGCGCACGGAAGCCATCAGGTCGCGCGTCTCGGCATAGGCCTCTTCGATCAAGTGCGCGAAAACTTCGGTATCGGTCTCGCTCTTAAAGTGATGGCCGCGGCCCTCCAGCTCTTCGCGCAGCTCGGCGAAGTTCTCGATGATGCCGTTGTGGACGATGGCGATACGACCGTCGCAGCTGGTGTGGGGGTGAGCGTTAACGACGGAGGGCTTGCCGTGGGTGGCCCAACGGGTGTGGCCGATACCGCAGGTTGCGTCGCTATCGATATTGGAAAGCTCGCTCTCCAGACCCGCGACCTTACCCACGCGGCGGATAACGTCGAGATGCGCCGCGGCGCCCTCGCCCACCTCGAGCGCGACGCCCGAGGAGTCATAACCGCGATATTCCATACGCTTAAGGCCCGTGACCAGAATGTTCTTTGCAATATCAGAGCCGGTGTAGCCGACAATTCCGCACATAGGATAAATCCCTTCGCTCGCGTGACTGCAAAACGCCCACGCACGACGGGCGCTGAGACGTATAACGTCCGAGTATTGTACTCACACAAACGCAAGCTGATATACCAGAAGTGGTATCTCAACTTAGATACCACTCGATGCACACACGTCCAGCCGGTCCAAACCACCACAAAGGTGCCTGCCCCCTTCGTGGTGGTCGCGCTGGCAATAGCGTTTGCCCAGATAAAACCTGCCAAAATAAACCTGTCCCTTTTTGGAAGGTTTGGGATGCTACAATCTGGCTTGTACTTGAAACGCATCAAAGGGGCCGCTATGGCAAAGGTAAAAATCAGCGACGTCGCGCGCGAGGCCGGGGTTTCGTTGGGTACGGTTTCCAACGCGCTCAACCATCCCGAAAAGCTGCGCCCCGAGACCCTCAAGCTCATTAACGAGACCATCAATCGCCTTGGCTACCTGCCCAACCAAAGCGCTCGTCAGCTCGCGGGCGGCGCCACCAAGTCCTTTGGCTTGGTGCTCCCCCGTCTCGACCACGGTTTTTCGCTCCAAATTGCCAGCGGCGCCCATAACGAGGCCCGCAAGCACGGTTACGACCTGCTCATCGCCAACGCCGATAACGACGATATTCTCCAGGACCATTACCTGCGCTACTTTATGGGCACGCAAATGTCCGGCGTCATGGTTCAACCCATGGCGTCCCCCGACTGGCGCCCCGCAACGACCAAGATGCCCGTGCCGATCGTCCATCTGGACATCCACTGCTCCGAGCCCGGTTACTACGTGGCAGCCGACAACGAGGCACAAGGCCGCATCATCGCCGAGCTCGCCATCGCCCGCGGCGCACACCATATCACCGTTGTGGGCAGAGCGGCATTCATGCAGCTCACCCTGCGCGTACTTGGCATTCACAAGGCCCTCGCCCTGCATCCCGATATCAAAATTGAGGTCATTGACGCCGGAGAGTGGAATACCGCAGCCGACGGCTACAGCATTGGCGCTCAGATTGCCGGGCGCCCTGCCAATGAACGCCCCGATTTTGTCGTCGGCCTGACCGACGTGTTGGCCTCGGGCGTTATCTCGGCATTGGTCGACAAAGGCATCTCCGTCCCCGAGCAGGTTCGCGTGGCCGGATGCGACGGCAACCCACTCGCTTGGAGCGGATCGGTCCCGCTCACTACGGTAGCGCCCCCGGGCTACGAGATTGGCCGCAAGGGTGTCCAACTGCTCATGGAGCAAATCGAGAACAAGGTCCCGACAAAGACCAGGCATATCCACGTCGGCTCTGCAGCGCGCACCGTCACCGCAGCCACCACCGCGGAGGACATCAACCGCCAAGAACTCGTGCGGCCGTTCCTACTGGAGCGCTCCAGCACCCAGGCAAGCACCCAGACCGACGCTACGGCCATCAACCTCGGCGCGTATCTATAGCACGTCGGCCAGTATGCCAAAACGCCGCTTAAGCAAAAGAGGCCCGACCATTGCCGGACCTCTTTTGCTTAAGCGCAAAGACGGCCAATTACTCGCTTCAACGCCGCAATTGCCTAGCGTACGGCCTTGACCGCCGCCGCCAGATCGAACAACGTGTCGAGCACGACCTCGCAGCCATCCACCACGTCCTGCGGCAGCGGCACGATATCGGGCACAGCAAAGACATGGCAGCCGGCCGTGATACCCGAGACGCAGCCGTTGCGCGAATCCTCGACCACGGCGCACTCCTCGGGGGCAAAGCCCGCGCGCTCGCAGGCGAGCAGATACATCTCGGGGTCGGGCTTGCCGTGCACGACGTCCTCGCCACAGGTCACCGTCTCAAACTTGTCAAAGAGGCCGACCATCTTAAGGTTGCGTTCGGCCGTAACGAGGCGCGACGACGTCGCTAGACCCACGTGATAGCCCGCAGCCAGCAGCTCGTCTATGCACTCGGCGGCGCCGGCCTTAAGCTCCAGTTCGGTCTTGACCATCTCATCGCGAATCTCCTTGTGGCGGGCATAGACCGCCTCGGTGGTTTCGTGGCTGCCGTAATGCTTATCAAGGATGTCCATAACATCGGGCAGCGTGCGGCCGATAAACTGATGGATCAGCGCTTCATCAATCGCGAGCCCCAGCTCAGCGGCGCCTGCCTTCCAGGCCTTAATCCCCAAACGCTCGGTATCGACCAGCGTTCCGTCCATGTCAAAAATTACAGCCTTGATCATATCGGTCCCCTCACCGGATTGCGTTACTGACACTCTACCGCACTTTACAAACTTGTATATAACGTATATAGCATATTATGCCTTCGTTACATAGATAGAAGTCTTATGACAAGCAGCCCGGTAGGATTATAGTTTTCGACCGAGTACATATTGGTAAGGAACGTTTCATGCTTTCAAACACCACCGCACCTGCAGAGGAGCTTCAGGACAAACTCGCAGCGCTCGAACAGCTGCTTTTGGCATATGGACGCGTCGCCATCGGCTTTTCCGGCGGCGTCGACAGCAGCTTTTTAGCCGCGGTCTGCGCCCGCATCATGCCTGCCAGCACGCTTCTCGTTCACCTCACCACGCCGCTCATCGGCACGCCTGAACAGGCTTCGTTTGAGCGGTCCGTTGACGGACAAACCAATGAGGAGCCGCATTTTAAGCTCCCTGTCCTCAATCTTTCGGTCGATCAGTTGCAGCTCCCCCAAGTAGCCTGCAACGATGCTAATCGCTGCTACCACTGCAAGCACGCCGGCTTTACCGCCATCGTCAACCACGCCAAGTCGCTCGGCTTTCCCACCGTCATCGATGGCAGCAATGCAAGCGATCGCGGTGACTACCGCCCCGGCATGCGTGCGGCAGAAGAGCTCGGCGTACGCTCACCCCTTATGGAGGTCGGCTTTACCAAGGACGAAGAGCGCGAGCTGCTGCGCGCATGGGGCTATCCCGTTTGGAACCTGCCGGCGGGAGCATGTCTTGCCACCCGCGTCCCCACGGGCGAGGAGCTTACGCGCGAGAAGGTCGATTTAATCCGCGCCTGCGAGGATTACCTGCACGATCTTGATCTGGCACAGGTACGCGCGCGCTTGATCGGCGGCTGCATGCATATCGAGGCCGCACCCGCAGATGTCGCCAAGATTGCTGCCCTCGGTGGCAACGCCGTCGATGCCGAGGGCAAAACCCCGCTGCCCGCCGTTATCGAGTCCGCGCTGCGCGAGCTGGGCTGCGACCATATCTCCCCCGAGGTCACCCCCTACATTCACGGCAACATGAACCTTTAGATTACGCCGTTTTACAAACG
>CABRLT010000153.1 GCA_902471785.1 uncultured Collinsella sp. | reverse complement strand
TCGTAGATCTTGAACTGCTCGCTGCGGCCAAAGTGCATAAAGATGTTGCCGTTGTCGTACGTCGTTGCCACCCTCACGGTGTCGACCTCCTTTGCTGGCCATGCGGCCGTTGTCGTGGTGATGGGGGAGTACGCGATGTTGCCGCCTTCGATGACGATCGCCCGTCCATTGACCAGCGCGTTTGCCACCTTGCGATGCGCGCGGCTGCAGATTGCCGCCACCGTGGCGCGGGCAATGCCCATGTGCTGGGCGACTGCCTCTTGGTTAAGGCCTTCCAAGTCGCACAGGCGCAGCACTTCGAGCTCGTCGACTGTCATATCGATGGCATCGCCGCTCGCCAGGCCATCGGGGGTAAAACCGCGATATTCGGGGATGATCCCGACGCGGCGCAGTTTCTCGCGTCTTCCTGCCATGTGCACTCCTTATCTGACATATGTCAACAATAGAATAGCGAACGTTCAGATTTGCGCAATGAATTTCTGGCATATGTCAGAAAATGAGGGCTTATGTTTGGGCTGTGGGGCTGCGTGCGCCTGGGCTACAATGAATCTCGCTTGTAGGCGACTGACAGGAGGGTCAATGAGCAAGGCTGATCAACAGTTTGTAACCATGTGCCGCGATATTCTGGACCATGGCACCACCACCGAGGGCCAAAAGGTCCGTCCGGTGTGGGAGGATGGCACCCCTGCCTATACCATTAAAAACTTTGGCGTCACGGCGCGCTACGACCTGCGCGAGGAGTTCCCCGCGCTTACCCTGCGCCGCACGGCGCTTAAGTCTGCGATGGACGAGATTCTGTGGATCTATCAAAAGAAGTCCAATAACGTCCATGACCTCAACAGCCATATTTGGGACGAGTGGGCCGACGAGACCGGCTCCATCGGCAAGGCCTACGGGTATCAGATTGGCCAGAAGAGCCATTATGCCGAGGGCGATTTCGACCAGATGGACCGCGTGCTGTACGATCTTAAGCACACGCCGTACAGCCGCCGCATTATGACGAACACCTATGTGTTTAGCGACCTGTCCGAGATGCACCTGTATCCGTGCGCCTACAGCGTGACCTATAACGTCACGCAGCGCCCGCAGGACGATAAGCCCACACTCAACATGATTCTCAACCAGCGCAGCCAGGACATTTTGGCCGCGAACAACTGGAACGTTTGTCAGTACGCCATCTTGCTGATGATGGTCGCGCAGTCGGTCGATATGATCCCCGGTGAGCTGCTGCACGTGATCGCCGACGCCCATATCTATGATCGTCATGTCAATATCGTCCGTGAGCTTATCGAGCGCCCGCAGTTTGCGGCGCCTAAGGTAACGCTCAACCCCGATGTGCATGACTTCTATGCGTTTACGACCGATGACCTGATCGTCGAGGGCTATGAGCACGGCCCGCAGGTCAAGAACATTCCCATTGCGGTGTAGGTGGTGCTCATGACGTGTAAGCTATCTGCTATCGTCGCCGTGTGTGACGATTGGGGCATTGGGTGCGAGGGCGACATGGTGGTGTCCAATCGCGCCGATATGCGCCATTTTGTGGCCTGCACCAAGGGCTGCCCGGTTATCATGGGACGCAAGACCCTGCTGAGTTTTCCCGGCGGGCGTCCGCTCAAGAACCGCCGCAATATCGTGCTCACCCGCGACGAGAGCTTTGCCCCCGAGGGCGTCGACGTGGTGCATAGTATCGACGAGGCGCTCGCCGCGGTTGCCGATGAGCCCGTTGCCTGGGTGATCGGTGGCGGCGATGTCTATCGGCATTTTTTGCCGTATTGCGTCGAGGCCGAGGTCACGCATAACCACTGCGTCCATGTCGTGGATACGTACTTTCCCGATTTGGAAGCCGATCCTGCGTGGGAGATTGCGCAGCGTAGCGGGGTCGCGACGATTGCCGCCGGTGAGGGTGACGAGGGCGTCGATTATGAGTTCGTGACGTATCGTCGCATCGAGGCGTAAATCGTCTGGCGTGAACGGTATCATCGGGTTGATTGAATGCATGGGGCGGCGCTTAGCGTCGCCTCGTTTGGTATAGATGTGCTGTAAAGAAGGGTGCGGGCTGGCTGCTATGACTGATGCCGTTGAGGTTCTGCGAATTGATTCGCTCGAGGACGAGCGGCTCGATGCCTACGTGCGACTGACCGAGCGTGAGCTTCGCTGCGTGCTGGAGCCGCAGAAGGGCATTTTTATCGCTGAGAGTGCCAAGGTCATCGAGCGTGCGGTTCGCGCCGGATATGAGCCGGTGAGCTTTCTTCTGGGCGAGCGCTGGCTCGACCAGATGATGCCGCTGTTTGACCAGCTTGTCGTGCGCGAGGGAGCGGGTCCGGTTCCCGTGTTCGTGGCCTCCATGGAACTCATGGAGCAGTTGACGGGCTTTAACGTGACGCGCGGCGCGCTGGCGGCGTTCCGTCGCCCGCGTCAGATTCCGGTTGATGAGTTCTTGGGCGGCGTTGTCGAGGCGGCGGGGGGTCGTCCGGTGCGCGTGTGCGTGCTTGAGGGTATTGTCGATCACACCAATGTTGGCGCGATTTTCCGCTCGGCTGCCGCATTGAACGTTGACGGTATTTTGGTCAGCCCGACGTGCTGCGATCCACTGTATCGTCGCTCGGCCCGCGTGAGCATGGGCACCGTGTTTCAGGTGCCGTGGACGCGCATTGGCAGCGAGGCTCGTGTGTGGCCGCATGATGGTCTGAGCGCGTTGCACGATGCCGGTTTTTCGTGTGCCGCTATGGCGTTGACGGACGACTCTGTTTCGCTTGATGATCCTGTACTGCGGAAGATTGATCGCTTGGCGATTTTTATGGGCACCGAGGGTGCCGGCTTGGGCGCCAAGACCATTGCCGGCTGTGACCACGCGGTGCGCATTCCGATGGCGCACGGGGTCGATTCGCTCAACGTGGCCGCGGCGAGCGCCGTCGCCTTTTGGCAGCTGTGCCCGCACGTGAGCAATGAGTATCACTACCAGCCGGGTTTGTATCACTAGGCAGATATTTTGCACTGGGCTCTGATTCGGGGTGTTTCGGTCGACGCCGGTCGGTGCTAAGCTGGTATTTGCTTTGGTCTTAAATTGCCGTTTTGTTGTTTAACATACGTTGGCGGGGAGGGCGTGTGGCTAAGAAATCTACGGCTATCGATGTAACGCAGGGTGTCATTTGGCAACAGCTGCTGTCGCTGTGCGTTCCCATCTTTTTTAGTTCGTTTTTTCAGCAGGCCTACACGCTTATCGGTACGTATATCGTTGGCCAGTTTGGCGGCAAGCTCGCGCTGGGTGGCATTCAAGCCACGATGGTGCTCACCGAGCTCTGCATTGGCTTTTGCGTTGGCGTCGGCGCCGGCTGCGCGGTCATTACCGGTCAGTATTTTGGCCAGCACGATGATGAGCGACTGAGTCGTTCGGTCCATACAGCCATGACGCTCGCGCTGGTGGGCGGTATCGCTTTCTCGATTCTTGGCATAGTGTTCGTTGAGCCCATGCTGGTGCTTATGAACACGCCGCATGAACTATTGGCTGAGGGCGTGGCCTATGCTCGTTGTTATTTTGCCGCGATGGTTGCGGCACTGCTGCTGAATATGGGAACCGCACTGCTGCGTGCCGTGGGCGACACGCGCGGCCCCGCCGTGATCATTGCCTCTGGCTGCCTGGTTAACGTGGTGCTGGATATCATTTTTGTCGCTGTGTTGCATATGGAGGCGCTGGGCTGCGGCATCGCGGTGGCGCTGACCATTTGCTCCAATGCAACGATGATCGTGTTGCGCATGATGCGCGCTCCGGGTGCATGGCGTCTTTCGCTGTCTAAGCTCGGTATCGATCGCGGTATTTGCAAGAGTATGATCTCGTGTGGTCTGCCACTCGGTTTTCAATCGGCTGCCTATTCGATCTCGAACGTGCTGATCCAGGTGTCGGTTAATTCGTTTGGCGCCGATGTCACGACTGCTTGGGGTCTATCTGGGCGCCTGGATGGCATTATCTGGATGGTGACCGAGGCGCTCGGCGTATCGATCACTACGTTCTCGGCGCAGAACTTTGGCGCGCGCAACTACGAGCGCATGCGCAAGGGCTACCATACGTCGC
>CABRLT010000152.1 GCA_902471785.1 uncultured Collinsella sp. | reverse complement strand
GAAATAATCACTCTTCGAGCGCTTATTTCTGCCCCGTCCCGATAAAACCCTGATGCGATAGACCTTACTTGTAGAGGTAAGCGATAGCGGTGCCGGTGTGGACTTGGATCGTGGCTGTTGACCTGACGACGTTGCTGATGCCCGTGTCGGCCAACAGGTCCAGCGGGCTGTGATCTAGTTCCCACTCTAGGCCGTGTTCGCTCACCTCGGTGTTGGGGGCAATGGCGATGATGGAGAAAGTCTTGCCTTCGGCGCCTTCGATGGTCCACGATTCGCCTGCGCGAAGGATGCGGACGACCACCTTGTCCTCGGCAATCCAGACTGCGGCGTCATCGTAGCCTGCAAGCAACCCCAGTACGGATAGCGCCATATCAGGACGGCCGCCAGTGGCGCAGGTCGCAACCACTTCGGCACCCGGCCAGCGACGGCGGACGGAATCGAGCGCCAGCGCCAGATCGGTGTAGTCCTTGTACGGGTCGTGGCGCTCAACTTCAAAGTCGGTGGCGGCATCGACCAGCGCGCGGCCCGCATCGCTCACCGTGTCGGCATCCCCGACATAGACGTCGCAGCTCAAACCGGCACCCAGCAGAGCATCCAAGCCGCGATCCACGGCGACGATGTGGTCGCACTCCCCTGCCAGTCGGCTCAGAAGCTCCGCACTCGCCACCATCGGTGAGCCGCATACTACTAATACTTTCCCTGACAACACCCTCGCCTAGCCCTCATACTCAAGAACGCGATCCAAATCCAGCTCCTCATAGCTGTCGATAAAGATATCGCAGTTGGCGCGAACCTCGTCGCGCTTCATGCGGCCCTGAGGGTCATAGATACCCACGCGCTTAAAGCCGGCGGCGCCGGAGCTCTTAAGGCCAAAGACCGCATCCTCAAACACCCACGCGCGCTCAAACTTGTGCCCGTGGCGCTCCTCTAGGCGACGCAGCGCAAGTTCATACACATCCGGGAACTGCTTGGAGCGTCCGGCCTCGCCCGTGGTGGTCACAAACTCCATGTAAGCGTCGAGCCCGGCACCTGCGAGCGCAGACTGCACCAGCTCGGCCGGAGTGGACGTGGCCACGCACATGGCAATACCCGCCGCCTTCGCCTGCTCCAAAAATGCCAGGAGCCCGTCGCGCGGCGGCACCTTGGAGTATCCATCAATCAAAATCTCGCCCAGCTCGCGATACAGCTCCTCACCGTTTGCACCAATGCCCCACGTATCGTGGTAGGCCTGGCACTCATCCTCCAGCGACAAATGCTCAAACTGGGCAAAATCGTCGACCGTCACGTCGACACCGTGGCGGTGCAATAACTCGGGCTGGGCATAGGCCCAAACGGGGGTGCTATTAACCAGTGTGCCGTCGCAATCGAAAATAAAAGCAACCTTGGGAGCGGCGGTATGGGACATAAACGAACCTTTCAATGTCAAATGGTAAACAACCTGCTAAAAACGTTTTACCAAACGTCAGGCTAACAATTTTGAAACCCTAATTGGTAAAACTGTCAAGAGTTTTACCACGGCAATTCTGCCAGTGGTATAAACATGTCGCTTACCGATTAAACGCTCCCGCAAATCCGCTTTCGTTCATAAAACTAACGTACAGGTGTTATCGTAGTTTTTGCCGAAAGTTCCACCGAGCACGCGAGGTGGAACGAATCACAGAAACTTCGCCGTCCCTTCGATTCGTGCAGCCTTGGACCTTTCGCATCTAGTCACCAAGGCAACACGCTGCCGCGTCATGATGGGATCAAACGTGAGCGATACAAAGCTAAAGCCAACGGCTAAAAAGCCCGCAACCCGCAAACCGGCTCCGCACGCACCGGAGCTCTCCAAGGACGATGTCTACCTGTTTGGCATTGGAATGTGGGAGCGCAGCTGGGAAAAGATGGGCGCGCACCCCGACACGCAGAACCGTACGCGCGGCTGGCGTTTTTGCGTTTGGGCCCCCGACGTAAAGAGCGTCCATGTCATTGGCGAATTTAACGACTGGGATGAGGAAGCCAACCCGCTGGTGCCCGTGCATACGAGCGCTATTTGGGAAGGCTTTATTCCTGGCGCCGAGCAGGGCCAGCTCTATAAGTACCTCATCGAAACCAACGAGGGCGAAAAGCTCTACAAGGCCGATCCGTATGCCTTTAAGGCCGAGTGCCCTCCGGGTACCGCGAGCGTGCTGTGGACCCTCGATGGCTACAAGTGGAACGACGCCGCGTGGCTCAAGCGCCGCGCCGGCCACAACCACATGTCGCAGCCCCTTAACATCTACGAGGTGCATATTGGCTCGTGGAAGCGCCACGGCGACGCACCGCAGGGTGAGCCGGACGAGTACGGCAACTACCCCGGCCCCATGGACCCCTTCCCCGCGCAGCGCGGCGAGTTCTACACCTACGACGACCTGTCGGTAGAGCTCGTGGACTACGTGCGCGACATGGGCTATACGCATATCGAGGTCATGCCGCTTATGGAGCATCCCTTCGATGGCTCCTGGGGCTACCAGACGACCGGCTATTACGCCGCCACGTCGCGTTACGGCAACCCGCAGCAGCTCATGCACTTTATCGATGCGTGCCACGAGGCGGGCATCGGTGTGATCATGGACTGGGTGCCCGGCGGTTTTTGCGCCGACTCCCACGGCCTTGCCACCTTTAACGGCCATATGCTGTTTGAGCACGAGATTCACCCCAACTGGGGCACGCACAAGTTTGACTTCGCCCGCGGCGAGGTCCGCTCCTTCCTGGTCTCCAACGTGCTGTACTGGCTCGAGAACTTCCACGTGGATGGCATTCGCATGGACGGCGTGTCCAGCATGCTGTACCTCAACTTTGGCATCGACGATCCGGGCCAAAAGAAGTTCAACAAGTACGGTACCGAGGAAGACCTGGACGCCAGCGCGTTTATCCGCCAGGTCAACTGCGCTGTGGAGGCGCACTACCCCGACGTGATGATGATGGCCGAGGAGTCCACCGCGTGGCCGCTCGTGACCTATCCGCCGCAGGACGGCGGCCTGGGCTTCCACTACAAGTGGGACATGGGCTGGATGAACGACACCCTGCACTACATGCAGACCGATTTTCCGTGGCGCCCCGGCAACCACGGGCTGCTCACGTTCTCCATCATGTACGCCTTTACCGAGAACTTCATCTGCCCGCTGAGCCACGACGAGGTTGTGCACGGCAAGTGCTCGCTGATCGGCCGCATGCCGGGCGACTGGTGGCGCCAGTTTGCCGGCCTGCGCACGCTGGCTTTCTACCAGATGACGCACCCCGGTGCCAAGCTCAACTTTATGGGCAACGAGATCGGCCAGTTTATTGAGTGGCGCTACTACGAGTCTATCCAGTGGTTCCTGACCGAAGAGTACGAGACTCACAAGCATCATCAGGCGTTTATCAAGGCGCTCAACCACCTGTACACCGCCGAGCCCGCCCTGTACGAGCGCGGCTACACCGACGACGGCTTTACCTGGATCGACGCGGATAACTCCAAGCAGTCCATCGTGAGCTTTGTGCGCCAGGGCGAGGACATCGATGACGACCTGGTGATCCTGATTAACTTTGACCCGGCGAGCTACGAGAGCTTCCGCGTGGGCGTGCCGCGCGAGGGTGACTGGGAGGTCATCTTCGATTCCGACCGTCCCGAGTTTGGCGGCAGCGGCTATGCCGGCGAGGAGCCCTACACCTGCTCGAGCGAGCCCTATCCCTGGAACGGGCAGATGGACTCCATCGAGATTAAGGTGCCTGGCCTGGCAGGTGTGGTGCTTAAGCGCCGCGGCCCCAGCAGCTACAAGCCGCCCGTGGTCGAGAAGCCCAAGAAGGCGACGCGCAAGCGCACGTCGTCGGTGAAACCCAAGGCCGCGGCTGCTAAGAAAGCTCCGGCCAAGGCGAAGGCTGCCAAGCCCGCTGCCAAGGCTTCGGCCAAATCCACCACGGCCAAAAAGGCAGCCACCAAAAAGGCTGCTCCCAAGGCCAAGGCAGCCGCTGTTAAGGCTTCTGCCAAGAAAGCGTAACAAAGGCGTTACCACTGTAATTACCCGTCCCACGGGGGCGTAGGATACATGTCATAACCGTTCCGGGAGAAACATCCCCGGGGGAAAGGA
>CABRLT010000151.1 GCA_902471785.1 uncultured Collinsella sp. | reverse complement strand
CCCTTTTTGCGTTATATACATGTTGTGCTTTGGGACCTAGCTTCCCCGTATGCGCTCTTACTGTTTGGCTGTTTTTTGAGTCCATCTAGTTTATTTGAGCGATAATTACTCGCATTGGCGTTAGGGAGGGCTTGATGTTTACCGTATTTGTCTTGGGCAATATTGCTTCGGGTAAGTCGACTGCCTGCCGCTATTTCGAATCTCGTGGCGCTATGCTTATCGATCTGGATGAGCTTGCAAAATCGCTGTATGTGCCGGGCTCTGATATCGTCAATGCTCTCGCGGATGAATTCGGTTGGGACATTTTGGATGAGGAAGGCGGCATTCGCCGCAGTATCCTCGCTTCTCGAGCTTTCGCTTCTCCTGATTCGGTCGCACGGCTCAATGGCATCGTGCATCCCGTTCTGATTGAACAGCTTTCGCTTAGGATTCTCGATCCGGTTTGTTGTACGGTTTCATCTCCCCGTTATCCCTTTGCGGTGGTCGAGGTTTCAGCTCCGACTGGTTTTGAGGATGCATTTGGCTTGGCTGATGAAATTCTGGTCATTAGCGCCCCTTTGTCAGTTCGTCGCGAGCGCGCTATTCAACGTGGCATGGAGCCATCTGATTTCGATGCCCGTTCTGCTTGCCAGCCCGATGAGTCTGCGCTGTGCAATCTCGCTACAACGGTGATTGATAATTCGGCAGCCGATAATTCGCTCTTTGAGCAGCTTGACTCATGGCTTGCATGCCACGGGTTTATAGATACTCCGGATAAGGAGGAGGCCGATGCCTAAGGCACGTTTCTTTACGTGGTATCGCGTGGCGCCACTTGCCGCTGTGTTCGTCTTCGGCCTTATTTCGCTCGTCTACTCGTGTGCTCCTGCCGCTTTCTTTAAGCCGCTGTATCCGATTGACTACGAGGCGTATGTAAAGCAATCCAGTATTTCGCATAATCTGGATCCGTATCTGGTGTGCGCTGTCATTAAGTCGGAATCGAATTGGGATCCCGAGGCCGAGTCGAATCAGGGTGCTCAGGGATTGATGCAGCTGATGCCCGAGACTGCCCAGGACATGATCGCCAAGGGCCTTGTCGACGGAGGGGAGTATTCGGTCGACAATCTTAACGATCCGGCTACGAATATCGAGTTTGGCTGCGCATACCTCTCGTATCTTCTTGCCTATTTCAACGGGTCGACGGATAGTGCCATCGCCGCCTATAACGCCGGTATGGGCAATGTCGACGGATGGGCGCAGCAGAACACGTCACTCCATAATGCGATTACCTTCCCTGAAACTCAGGCTTATCTGATTCGCGTCAATAATGCCTGGGTTCGATATAAGACTCTCTATCCCGATCGGTTCGTATAGGACTAAGCCCACCGCCTGCGTATACTGCAGATGTACGAGTTAGGAGTATCCATGGCGGAATTTGAAGTAGAACGCGTTGGTGGTGAACTTAAGCGCTTTGGCGTTGAGGGCGCTGATGTGCCGTTTAAGGTCGTGTCTCCATACGAGCCCGCTGGTTCCCAGCCTAAGGCCATTGAGTCACTTGTGCGGGGCGTGAGGGACGGAGACCGCTATCAGGTTTTGCTGGGCGTGACTGGTTCGGGCAAGACCTTCACGATGGCAAAGACTATTGAGGCCCTGGGAAAGCCGACGCTGGTCATGGCCCCCAATAAAACGCTCGCTGCTCAGCTTGCGAGCGAGCTCAAAGAGTTCTTTCCCAACAACGCTGTGGTCTACTTCGTCTCGTACTACGACTACTATCAGCCCGAGGCGTATGTGCCGCAAAGCGATACATATATCGAGAAAGACTCCTCGATTAACGAAGAGGTCGAGATGCTGCGCCATCAGGCGACCGCGTCACTGCTCTCTCGACGTGATGTGATCGTTGTCGCATCGGTCTCGTGTATCTATGGCATTGGCTCTCCTGAGGACTATGCGGGTCTGGCTCCAAACGTCGACAAGAAGGTGCCGCTCGAGCGCGATGACTTTATCCATGCACTTATCGACATTCAATATGATCGCAATGACTATGACCTGGCACGTGGCACGTTCCGCGTGCGCGGCGATGTTGTTGACGTGTATCCGCCTTATGCCGAGCATCCATTGCGGTTTGAGTTCTTTGGCGACGAGGTCGAGCTGATTGCCGAGATCGATGAGGTCACCGGTGAGATGCTTCGTGAGTACGAGGCCATTCCCGTATGGCCGGCATCGCACTACGTGACCGAGAAGCCGAAGGTCAAGGCGGCTCTGAAATCGATCAGCGAAGAATGCGAGAAGCGCGTGGCGGAGCTCAAGGCGACCGACAAGTTGCTCGAGGCGCAGCGTCTGCAGCAGCGTACCGATTATGATCTTGAGATGCTCGAGACGATGGGCTTTTGCAACGGCATCGAGAACTACTCGCGTCATCTGGACGGTCGCAAGCCGGGTGAGCCGCCGTTTACCCTAATCGATTACTTTCCCAAGGATATGCTCTGCATCATCGATGAGAGCCATGTGACGGTGCCGCAGATTCGCGGCATGCACGAAGGTGACCGCTCGCGTAAGGTGACGCTGGTGGAACACGGTTTTCGCCTGCCCTCGGCGCTCGATAACCGCCCGCTTCGTTTCGATGAGTTTGAGGCAAGGATCCCCCAGTTTATCTATGTTTCGGCCACGCCGGGCGACTACGAGCTGCGGGTGAGCCAAAACGACGTGGAGCAGATTATTCGTCCGACCGGCCTGCTCGACCCCAAGATTGACGTGCGTCCAGTTCGCGGTCAGATTGACGATCTTGAGGACGAGATTCGCGAGCGCGTTGCCCGCAAGGAGCGCGTGCTGGTGACCACGTTGACCAAACGCATGGCCGAGGACCTGACCGACCATCTACTTGATGCGGGCATTAAGGTCAATTACATGCACTCTGATACGGCGACAATGGACCGTGTCGAGATCCTGCGAACGCTGCGCGAGGGCAAGATCGATGTTCTCGTTGGCATCAACCTGCTCCGCGAGGGCTTGGATCTTCCCGAGGTCTCACTGGTGGCAATTCTCGATGCCGATAAGGAAGGCTTCTTGCGCAACCGCCGTTCGCTGATTCAGACGATTGGCCGTGCGGCCCGTAACGCCGATGGCGAAGTCATCATGTATGCAGACGTTGTGACCGATTCGATGAAAGAGGCCATCGAGGAGACGCAGCGCCGTCGCGAGATTCAGATGGCATATAACGAAGAACATGGCATTGTGCCCAAGACAGTGCGCAAGGCCATCAACGACATCTCAAGTTTTATTGCCGAGGCCGAAAAAACCGTGGGTTCCAAGGGGCGCTCGAAGGGCGACTCTCTTGGCCATGGCTCATTCTATACGCCCGATGAGTCGGGCGAGGGTGGCGTGCCGGAAACGGTGGCGCCCGAGCAGACACTTGCGGAGCAGTTGGAAGAACTGCCGCATGACGAGCTTGTGCGGATCGTCGAAACCATGGAAGAGGATATGCGTAACGCTTCTGCCGCCATGGACTTTGAGGAGGCGGCGCGCCTGCGCGATGCCGTCGTTCAGATTCGGGCGATGCTCGAGGGTGCGTCTGAGGACGAGACGATTGAGCGCTTACGTTCGCAGGCCCGCAAGGGTTCCACGTTCGCATCGGGCAGAAAACGCCAGGGTGCACGGTTTAAGAAATAGCGAACATGCCCCGAGTTCCCTGCGGAGCTCGGGGCATGCGTCTTTTGCGTGCTGGAATTCGTGCGTTAGAGGTCTGCGATCAGGGCTTCGGCACAACGAATGCCGTCGGTGGCGGCGCTCATGATGCCGCCGGCATATCCAGCTCCCTCACCGCAAGGGTAGAGGCCCGGGGTCGACACGGCATGGCATGTTCGGTCTCGGGTGACGGTGACCGGTGAGCTCGAGCGAGTCTCCACACCGGTAAGAACAGCATCGGAGCGGTCGTAGCCTCGTAGCTTTTTTCCGAGTAGGGGAAGTCCTAGGCGGAGCGACTCGACGATATGCTGCGGCAAGGCTTCGTCAATTGCCGTCCAGGTCACACCGAGCGGATAGGTGGGCTTTACCTTTCCGGGTGCCTTGCTGGCACGTCCTGCGAGGAAATCTCCGACGAGCTGTGCCGGTGCGTTCCAGTTGGAACCGCCCAGGCGATAGGCGG
>CABRLT010000150.1 GCA_902471785.1 uncultured Collinsella sp. | reverse complement strand
AGAAACTCGATCACGATCGTCGCCAGAAAGGCTGTGAGTACGCGGTGCTCTGCACACTGCTCGAGCCCGAAAGCGAGCTCTATAACGCAGGGATAGTCGACGTGAGCTACCGCTACGAGAAGATGTACGTAATCCGCCCGCAGTTCTTTATTCCCATGATCACGCTTCTTCGCAACGCTGCCATGGGTTCGCTGCGCTATAAGCAGGAGTTGGCGGAGTATAAGCAGCAGAATATCGACGTCACGAACTTCGAAGCCAAGATGGAGAAGTTCAAGGACGGCTTCTCGCGCAACTACAACCTGGCGAGCAAGCAGTTCGAGTCGGCGATCAAGGAGATCGATGCCGCCATTAAGCAGCTCGAGAAGACCAAGGACGACCTGCGTCGCAGTACCGAGAATCTGCGTCTGGCCCACAATAAGGCCGATGAGCTCACCATTCGAAAGCTCACGTGGGGCAACAAGACCATGAAGGCCGCCTTTGACGAGGCGCGCGGGGCTGCGCTAGAGACAAACGATGAGCCCGCCGAGGCGGATTCGTATGAGGTCGAGTATGCCGAGTAGGGGATAGCGTATCGCGCAAAAAGCGGGGCCGCTGGCGATGTTGCCAGCGGCCCCGCTTCGTTTCGTTCCATTGTGCCCGGCTAGTCCTCGAGCAGGTCCTCGATAAAGCCGACGCGGTAGTTCTTGAAGATGACCTCGCCGCCGTCTTGCGTGGCATCCAGGTCGACATCGCCCATGATGCCAAAGTCGTGGTCGCCATCCTCGTCAGCAAAGATCTGGTGCACGTGCCATACGTGTGCGGTCTTCTCGTCGCTCTCGTCGATGGTAAACATCGCCGAACTGCGGGCGTCGCCGTCGGTGAGGATTTCCTCGTGCTGCTCGTGGTAGGCATCGAGTGCTTTTTGCCAGCGGACCTCGCTCATACCCCAGTCCTCGTCGAGCTCGCCCAGGTCGCGAACGCGCTTGCGAGCGGCAAGGGTCACGCGGTGGAAGAGCGCGTTGCGCACCAACAGCGTGCAGCCGCGACGGTCCGCCACGACCTCGTCGATGCCCTGCGGCGGCGCAGCATCGAGGGCTGCCGGATTGCCGGCGTTCTCCCACTCGTCCACCAGGCTCGAGTCGACCGAGCGCACTACAAAGCCCAGCCACGAGACAATGTCGCGCAGGCGCTCGTCGCGCTTCTCGATGGGCACGGTGCGGTCGAGAGAACGGTAAGCCTCTGCCAGGTAGCGCAGCAAAATGCCCTCGGAGCGGGCGATGCCGAGCTTTTGGATATAGCCCTTAAAATCGCTCGCGCTTTCCAGCATATCGCGCAGGACGCTCTTGGGCGAGAGCTGGTAGTCGTTGGCCCAAGGTACTTCCTGGCAGTACTTGTCGAAGGCGGCATCGAGCAAGTCCTCGAGCGGCTTTTCGTAGGTGACATCCTGGATGCGCTCCAGGCGTTCCTCATATTCGACGCCGTCAGCCTTCATTTCGGCCATCGCGCGGTCGCGCGCGGCGCGCTCCTGTGCGCGCAATACCTGCTTGGGGTCCTCGAGCGTAGCCTCGACCATCGAGATGAGGTCCATGGTATAGGTCTCACTCTCGGGGTCGAGCAGCTCCAGCGCGGCAAGCAAAAACGGCGAGAGTGGCTGGTCGAGCGCAAAGTCCTCGGGCAGGTCGACCGTCAGCGCGTAGTCGATGTCCGGCGCGGCGTCAGCCGGAGCGTCGGGTGCGGGCGGCACCTCGGTGCGCACGACGACGCCGGAGTCGATGAGCGTGGCGAAGATCTCGTCGGCGCGAACCTCGAGCTTTGCCTTTTCCTCGGGCGTTTGCAGGCTTGTCTCGATGAGGTCGTGTACGCGGGCTCGGGCATCGCCGCCCTGCTCGACCACGCTAATCACCATGGAGTGCGTGATGCGCAGGCGCGGCTTGAGCGTTTCGGGCTGCGTCTCGATCAGGCGCTCAAAGGTCTGCTTGTTCCAGGTGACAAAGCCCTCGGGGGCCTTCTTCTTTTTAATCTTGCGGAGCTTCTTGGGGTCGTCGCCCGCCTTGGCCATGAGCTTGGCGTTCTCGATCTCGTGCTCCGGGGCCTCGGCGATGACCATACCCTCGGTATCGAAGCCCGAGCGGCCGGCGCGACCGGCGATTTGATGGAACTCGCGGGCGCGCAGGCGACGCATCTTGTAGCCGTCGAACTTGGTGAGCGCGGTGAGGACCACGGTGTGGATGGGCACGTTGATGCCGACGCCGAGTGTGTCGGTGCCGCAGATGACGGGTAGCAGGCCCTGTTGCGCCAGGCGCTCGACCAGCAGGCGATAGCGTGGCAGCATACCGGCGTGGTGCACGCCGACGCCGCAGCCGAGCAAGCGTTTGAGGATCTTGCCGAAGGCCGTCGAGAAGCTCGTGCCTTTGGCGGCTTCCTTAATAGCCTCGCGTTGCTCCTTGCTGGCGATGCCAAAATTGGCGAGGGATTGCGCCGTCGCAAGGGCGGCATCCTGGCTAAAGTGCACGATGTAGAGCGGGGCCTCGCCGCGGCGCATGGCGAGCTCGACGGTGCCCTCGAGGGAGGTCGTCACATAGTCGTAGCTCAGCGGCACGGGGCGCGGGGCATCGACGACCAAGTCGCAGGTAGCGCCGGTGTGTTCCTCGAGCGAGGCGGCGATCGCGGTGACATCGCCGAGCGTGGCGCTCATGAGCATGAATTGCGTGTGAGGCAGGGTGAGCAGCGGCACCTGCCAGGCCCAACCGCGATCAGGGTCGGCAAAGTAGTGGAACTCGTCCATGGCGACGCAGCCAACATCGGCATCTTCGCCCTCGCGCAGTGCGTCGTTGGCAAGGATCTCTGCCGTGCAGCAGATGACGGGCGCCTTGGTGTTGATATGCGTATCGCCGGTGATCATGCCGACGTTATCGCGGCCGAGCACCTGCACAAGGTCGAAAAACTTCTCGCTGACCAGAGCCTTGATGGGGGCCGTGTAATAACAGCGCTTACCCTGCGCCATACCCATAAAGAGCATGCCCAGCGCGACGAGCGATTTACCCGATCCGGTCGGTGTGCCTAAAATGACGTGATCGCCGGCTGCCAGGTCCATGAGGGCCTCTTCTTGGTGATCCCACAGCTCAATGCCGCGGTCGCTCGTCCATTCAAAGAAGCGTTCGAAGGCCTGATCGGGCGTGAGCCACGGTTCGGGCTCGCTGCCGTCCTCGGGCTCCCACCAGGTGGGGGAGAGCGCGCCGAGCGAGCCAAACTCGGCTTCGGTTCCCGTGCCGCCCGAGAATGAGCTGGCGGCGCCGGCGCCGGAGACGGTGCTGGCGGCGGTATCTGTCGTGGTCTGTGCCATGTGGTTGCTTTCTCTCGCGATTGTCCGCCAACTATTATGGCGTAGCGGCGCATCGATGCGTTTGCAGGCAAGAAAATGCAGGAAATGGGCGTTCTGCCCGGCCGTTTGGTGCAGTTGCCAGCTAAGTGAGTAGTCTTTTTGCGATGTCGCGAGCACATGGATTTTGCACAAGGGTTCTATCTGCGGTTTTAGTTTTCGTTATGCGGGTTGTGCTTGGCTATTGCAAAAAAGTCTACTCACTTAGGTTTGAGGGTTGTTTGCTGGCGCCTATTCGCGCTTATTTGCTGACGCCGCGACCATCAGAAGCCCCTAGGACTCTTGCGGCAGGCGCTTCTTGCCCTTGCGGGCACGGTTTCTGAAGTTCTCGACGGCCTCTTCCATGCCGAGAGGCACGTAGGTGAGCTCATCGAGGTTTTCGGGCAGGTAGCAGGCAAGGCTTTGCTCCTGCGCGCGGCCCGCCGCGAGCTGCTCTTCGATGGGTTCCGCGCCGGGCGTAGCGCAAATGCCATAGACGGCGGCGCCCATCTCGCGCGTGCGGCATTCATATTCGGTCTCGGGATGCTCGGGATGGTCGCGGCGGACGTCGTCACTTACCCAAAGCGTATCGTAGCCGGCTGCGGCAAACTGTCCCAGGGCGTAATCGCGCAACGGTTTGCTGTCGGTTCGCAGCGTTACGGTGGCGCCGGCTGCAAAGAGCGGGCGATAGAGCATCAGATGGTCGACATGGACGAGGCGCTTTTTGGCGTACTTGGCCTTGGGCTGCGGCGTGGGAAAGTTGATGGTGATGGCATCGAGCTCGCCTG
>CABRLT010000149.1 GCA_902471785.1 uncultured Collinsella sp. | reverse complement strand
CGGTGATTTTGGAAACGCTATAGAGCTCGCAGAACTCAACGACGGTGGGAAGCTTGTCGCCCGGTTTAAGAGCGCCATCCTCGATACTTCGACGAATATCTGCAGCTATCGCCTCGTATTTGGGAATCAAGGAACCTCCTTTCCAACTTGATTGAGAATAAAAGAAAGTATAGTCAACGCCTAAGTATCTCTATTGAGTTATTGAAAAGTTCGAGAAAGGTTTAATTAAAAAACGCTTCTCTTTAGAAACTAGAGCGCTCTAAATGAATATGCATTCGAATAATGTGATATTGAGCGAATCGATCGGCTCGAGGATGGGGTCGAGCCGTTTTGCCGCCCGGCGAACCGAATCTCATGCTCTGCATTTCCCCAGATAAAACCTGCCAAAACAAACCTGTCCCTTTTTGGCAGGTTTTTGCCTTGGGAGCGGTACCATACAGGCAATGTTTAAACGAGAAAGGTGGGCTCCCATGGAACCTAAGCAGTATTACATCGGCATTGACGTCGGCGGCACTTCGGTTAAGGAGGGCCTGTTCGACGAGGACGGCAACCTGCTTGCCAAGGCCAGCGTGCCCACGCCTCCCATCGTTGACGCTGCGGGCTTTGCCGCGGTGACCGAGGCTATCGACCAGGTGGTCGCCAAGGCGCAGATTCCGCGTGCCTTTGTGGCGGGCATTGGCCTGGCCGTTCCGTGCCCCATCCCGGCATCGGGCGATGCCAAGGTCAAGGCCAACATCGCCATTAACCTGCCCGAGCTGAGGATCGCCATTCAAAAGCACTGCCCCGACGCGGTCGTTAAGTACGAGAACGATGCCAACGCCGCTGCCATGGGCGAGGCCTGGCTCGGTTCTGCCAAGGGCGTGCGCAACGTCGTGATGGTCACCATCGGTACCGGCGTGGGTGGCGGCGTAATCGTCAACGGCGACGTGGTATCGGGCGTTGTGGGTGCTGGCGGTGAGATTGGCCACATGTGCCTGAACCCGGCTGAGGAGCGCACCTGCGGCTGTGGTGGCCATGGCCATCTGGAGCAGTATTCCAGCGCCACCGGCGTGGTGAGCAACTACCTTGCCGAGTGCAAGAAGGCGGGCGTCGAGCCCATTGAGCTCACCGGCCCCTCCGATTCCAAGGACGTGTTCCAGGCCTGCCGCGAGGGTGACAAGCTCGCGTTGGCAGCTGCCGATACCATGGCCGACTACCTCGGCCGCGCCCTGGCGCTTATTGCCAACGTGGTCGACCCCGAGATGTTCCTGATCGGCGGCGGTGCGTCCGCCTCGGCCGATGTCTACCTCGACGCAGTTCGCGAGCACTTCCAGCGCTACGCGCTTTCCGCCTCACGCGAGACGCCCATTAAGGTCGCTTCGCTCGGCAACGATGCCGGCATCATCGGCGCCGCCTACGTAGCCCTGCGCGCCGCCGGTAAATAGCTGGTGCAAGGGGGTCAGGTTGCTTTGCACCAACATGGTGTAAAAGGGACAGCCTTGGCCTCCGCGCCTGCCCCAAAATATGCCGTGGCCCTTCCGTCTGCGAAGGCTCGGCATCGGCGTGCTACCATAGCTACGTCCAAGTACACATATCAAGTGGAGGATATCCATGGCAAACGTTCTTGTCTTTGGTCACCAGAACCCCGATAACGACGCCATCATGAGCGCCGTCGTCCTGTCCCAGCTGCTTAACCAGGTTGAGTATGCCGGCAACACCTACGAGGCCTGCGCCCTTGGTCAGCTTCCGGCCGAGTCCGCCAAGTTGCTCGCCGACGCCGGCATTGCCGAGCCCCGCGTGATTGATTCCGTCGAGGCCGGTCAGCTCGTCGTCCTCACTGACCACAACGAGTCTGCCCAGTCCGTCGCCGGCCTTAAGGACGCCACGGTCTTTGGTGTTGTCGATCATCACCGCATCGGCGACTTCGAGACCGCCGGCCCGCTGCACTACATCTGCCTGCCCTGGGGCTCCAGCTGCACCATCGTCACCAAGATCGCCGGCGTGCTCGGCGTTGAGCTTTCCGACGTTCAGGCCAAGCTGCTGCTCTCGGCCATGATGACCGATACGCTCATGCTCAAGAGCCCCACCACCACCGATGTCGACCGCGCCATCGCCGCCAAGCTCGGCGAGCAGGTGGGCGTCGACCCGGTTAAGTTTGGCATGGAGGTCTTCCTCACCCGTCCGTCCGGCTCCTTCACTGCAGCCGAGATGGTCGGCAACGACATCAAGATGTTCGAGCCCGCTGGCAAGAAGCTGCTCATCGGCCAGTACGAGACCGTCGACAAGACCCGTGCACTCGGCATGATCGACGAGATTCGCGAGGCCATGCGCGCCTACGCCGCCGAGAAGGGTGCCGACGGCATTGTCCTGTGCATCACCGACATCATGGAGGAGGGCTCGCAGGTCCTGCTCGAGGGCGAGACCGAGGCTGCTCAGAAGGGCCTGGGCATTGCCGACGAGCACGACGGCGTCTGGATGCCGGGCGTCCTCTCCCGTAAGAAGCAGGTCGCTGCCCCCATCATGGCCGCCTGCTAGGTTTAGTTGACCGAACGCCACGACCGGATCGCGGACGCCCCGCGCTCCGGTCGTTTTTTGTGCACGGCGCCGCGTCGTCTCTCGGACAGGTGTGCCCGTGCCGTTGAGCAAATAATGTTCAACCTGTGGTTCCGCTTTTCGGCCACGCCTGCGTGCTTGTCGTGCAGGGTAGGCTAGATGCAAGCGTAATACGTTAGAGCGCGGCGCCGCCACTTGGGCGGGCCGTGCTTTTTTAAGACGGGAACTTTCCCGTGAAAGGAGCCGCCCATGGCAGCAACTGAGCAGCTGTTCAACGTTCGTGAGCGCAAGCGCTTTGAACGTCACGACATTTGGGAGCGCATCGCCGAGAACGGCACGATTTCCGCCGCGGTCATGGTGATTGCCGCCATCGCCGCCGTCATTTGCGCCAATACCGATGCCTACGAGGCCATCCATCACTTTTTGGAGACCCCGCTGTATGTGGGTCTGGGCAACCTTACGGCTGGTCTCACCGTTGAGCTTTTCGTCAACGACTTCCTCATGGCGATTTTCTTTTTGTTGGTGGGCATTGAGCTTAAGTACGAGATGACGGTCGGCGAGCTCAAAAACCCGCGTCAGGCCATGCTTCCCATGCTGGCAGCCGTGGGCGGCGTCGTCGTTCCCGCCTGCATCTACCTGATCTTTAACCATGCCGGCGCGCACAACGGCTGGGCCATTCCCATGGCAACCGATATTGCCTTTGCGCTGGGCGTGCTGTCGCTTTTGGGCAATCGCGTGCCCAACGGCGTGCGCGTGTTCTTCTCGACGCTCGCCATCGCCGACGACCTCATCTCCATCGCCGCCATCGCCATTTTCTACGGTCAGAGCCCCAATCCGTTTTGGTTGGGCGCCGCCGCGCTTGTGACCTGCGCACTCGTGTGGCTCAACAAGACGCAGCATTACCGCCTTGCCCCGTATTCGGTACTGGGTCTGCTGTTGTGGTTCTGCATGTTCAAGAGCGGCGTACATGCCACGCTTGCTGGCGTCATCTTGGCCTTTACCATCCCGGCCAAGTGCGGCGTCAAGCTCGATAGCCTCACCGATTGGTTGGGCGAGTGCCTGCCGCTGCTCGATGACCGTTACGATGACGAGGCACACATCCTGGGCCAGCATGACTTTACCGTCTCGACCACCAAGGTCGAGCGCGTCATGCACCGCGTGACCCCGCCGCTCATCCGCATGGAGCGTCTGATCTCCACGCCGGTCAACTTTGTGATCCTGCCGATCTTTGCGTTCGTAAACGCTCAGGTTCGCTTAGTGGGCGTGGACATGAGCACGCTGCTCACCGACCCGGTGACGCTCGGCGTGTACTTTGGCATGCTGCTGGGCAAGCCGATCGGTATCTTTGGCATGACGTTTGCCCTGGTTAAACTCAAGATTTCCGAGTTGCCGCATAATGTCAACTGGCACATGATCGCCGGTGTGGGCATTCTGGGCGGTATCGGCTTTACCATGTCGATCCTCATCAGCGGCCTCGCCTTCCCGACGGCCCAGTTTGAGGTCTTGGCCGCAAAGGCCGCCATTCTTGCCGGCTCTGTCACCGCGGCCGTGCTGGGCATGATCTACATGAGTGTGATCTGCAAGCACCCCGCGCCCAAGGACGAGTAAAAGCACATACAAGTTTAAAAACGCCGCCTGTGA
>CABRLT010000148.1 GCA_902471785.1 uncultured Collinsella sp. | reverse complement strand
CCGGCCTCCGCAGGCGGCGTGCCGACAATCGAGCACCAGCACGGCAATGTTTCCCGTGAAACCATGGCACCGTTGCCGACCGCGGCGGCGACGTCAACGAACGCACCCGTCACGCACATGCCTATCGCTCACGACGCAGCGGCGGGCGCGGATTCGGGCATTGCAATCAAGAACACGCTCTCGGCCGATGATTTTCGTCGCATGATGAACCAGATGAAGGGCGGAGCGCCGACTAAGTCCACGCAAGCTGCGACCCCCGCTTCACCCATGCCAGCACCGACCGTACCGGCCGAGCAGAATGCGGATGGAGCCCCGCTCGCCGCGAACTCAAAATTTACCTTTGAGAACTTTGTCTACGGCCCCGAGAACAGCCATGCCTATCGCTCGGCACTCAAGTTTGCCGCCCTCGCGGACGAGCGCGGCACGTGCACATCACTGTTCATCTACGGCAAATCGGGCCTGGGCAAGACGCACCTGCTGCTTGCCATCAAAAACGAGCTCGCCGAGAAGTCGCCCGAGATCAAGGTCAAGTATGCCAACTCCCAGGCATATCTGGACGACCTGATGACCGAGTTCGACCGCCAAAAGAAGAGCAACGCCCCTATCATGCAGGCATACCACGGCGTGGACGTGCTCATCATCGATGACATCCAAAACATCATCGGCAAGCGCGCGAGCGTGGATTACTTTTTCCAGCTCATGGACGAGTTCATCCGCAACAACAAGAAGGTCGTCATCGCGGCAGACCGCGCCCCCAAGGACCTGAGCATGGACGAGCGTCTGACGAGCCGCTTCAACGCCGGCATGCTCTGCCTGGTCGCAGAGCCCAGCTACGAGATGAAATACAAGATCTTGCAGCGCTATTACGAGAACACCATCGTCGCCGCTCCCGAGGCAGGCGATGACTCGCTGCTGGCGGCCTATGGGGGCGACGGCGGGCACCTGACCGACGAGCACTTTAAACACATGGCCGAGGTCTCGGGCACCAACATCCGCGAACTCGAGAGCTTTTGCGAGCGCTGCGCCGGCGAGGCGGGCGACCGCGAGCGCGAGGGCAGAGAGCTCACCTTTGACGATATCGACGCCATCGCCAGCCAGTACTTCGACACATCGGCCAAAAAGATCAACGTCCAGACGGTTCAGTCCGTCATCGAGGAGCAGTACGGCGTGACGCACGAGGAGCTCATCGGCCCGCGTCGCAACGCCAATATCGCCAAAGCACGCCATATTGCCATCTATCTGGCCATCGAGATGTGCGAGATGACGACCACGGCGGTGGGCGCCGAATTTGGCAACCGCAACCACTCGACCGTCAGTACGAGCTACAAAAAGGTCCAGAAGATGATCCAGGAAGACCGCACCGTCACCGAAGACCTCAAGTCGCTGCGCGATAAAATTACACTGCGCTCGTAGGGAAATAGAGACACCTGTTGAAAACTTGTCGAAACCACGGGCATAAGGTGTCTAAAACCCAACCCGCGGTGATGAAAAGTTTTGCGCAGGTTTTGAACGTGGAAAACCACCCCTGTTGCACACAGGTTGCTGTCGATTCTCTTTCTGGGTCTGACCTGCGTCTTTGGGAGTAATCAACAGTTTCGTCAGTGCTATTACTATTATTAAGATATTTATATCTATAGAAAGGTATTAAAAGATGAAGTTCACCGTCAGCCAGAGCTCGCTTACACAAGCCATCGGCGTCGTTATGAAGGGTGTCGCTTCGGCATCCACCCTCCCCATCCTGTCGGGCGTGCTCGTTAAGGCCCAAGACGGCATCTTGGAATTCCAGACCTCTAACTACACCATCTCGATCCGTCATTGCATCGCGGCGCATGTCGAAGAAGAGGGCGAGATGGTTATTCCCTGTAAGATGCTCTCCAATATCACCAAGACCCTCCCCGATGCCCCGGTCACCTTTGAGCTGTCCGAGCGCCAGGTGCTGATTAGTTGCGAGAAGAGCTCTTTTCGCCTTAACACGCTCGATGCCAATGACTTCCCCGAGTTTCCGGCCTATGCCATCGAGAGTGCCGTGGAGCTGCCGACCGATATCTTGTCCGAGATGGTCGGCCGCGTGTGGCGCGTCACCTCGACCGACAAGGCTCGCCCCATCCTGGGCGGCGTGCACATGAAGGTCGAGAATAACACCGTACGCCTGGTGGCGACCGATTCCTTCCGCTTGGCCGTGTGCGACACGCAGGTCGAGACCTCGACCCTCGAGGGCTCCTTTGAGCTCAACGTTCCGGCTGACGCCTTTAACGACGCGCTGAACATCATGGCCAGCCAGGCGACCATCATGATCGGGGCTACCGACACCCAGGTTGTCTTCGAGGCCGGCAACACCACCTACGTGTCGCGTCGCATCGAGGGCGTGTACCCCAACTACAAGCAGCTCATCCCCGATTCGTGCGTGACGAGCGTCAAGATCGACGTCGCCGCCTTTAACGCCGCCCTCAAGCGCGTGGCCGTTATCGCGAGCGCCAACCCCGCCGTCAAGTTCGAGATCGATGTCGAGAACGGGCAGATGGGCCTGTCCTCCATTTCCAATGACCAGGACCTTGCGCAGGAGACGATCGATGTCGAGGCCGAGGGCGAGTCGGGTACCATCGCCTTCAACTACCATTACATCTTCGGCTGCCTCAATGCCCTGTCCAAGGAGAAGGAGATTACGCTGGAGCTCAAGAGCTACTCGCAGGCGGGCATCTTCAAGTCCTACGACAAGATCAACTACCTGTACCTGGTCATGCCGGTCCGCATCTAGCGCTGCGCTATGACCATGTTCGCCCGCGATCTTTCCGTCGCGCACTACCGCAGCTTCGATAGCTATCGCCTTGCCCTGGACGAGGGCGTGACGATACTTGCGGGACCCAACGCGGCGGGAAAGACCAATCTCATAGAGGCGCTGCAGCTGCTGACGAGCGGCGCCTCGTTTAGGCATCCGACCGCAGCCGAGCTCGTCCATGACGGCGTGGGCTCGTGCAAGATCGAGCTGAGGCTCGAGGGCGACGGCCGCGTGCTTGATATGGGATTGAGCGCGGAGGACGGTAAGCGCTCGTTTAGCCGCAACGGCAAGAGATGCTCTGCCGCTGGTGTGCGCGGGGTTCTGCCGAGCGTGCTGTTTTGCCCCGACCATCTGGACATGGTTAAGCGAGGCGCCAGTGTGCGCCGCGCCGCCCTCGATGACTTTGGCATGCAGCTGAGCGCACGTTATGCCGATCTTGCGAGCACCTATGGACGCTGCGTGACCCAGCGTAACGCCCTGCTCAAGGAGACCTGGTGCTGTCGCGAGATGCTCGGCGCGTGGAACGATTCGATTGCCCGCGCGGGCTCGGCCCTGCTTGTGCACCGGTTGGCCCTGCTCGACCGGCTGGCGGGCCATGTGCACACTGCCTACGGGCAAGTGGCATCCGGTGAGGCTGCCAACGTGACCTATACGTCCACGCTGGGGGATTTGCCCCAGGTCGATGATCGCGAAGAGCTGAAGGGCTGGGCGTACGAGCGCATGCTGGCTGCCCTTGATGAGCACGCCGACGAGGAAATTCGCCGCGGCGTGACGTTGGTGGGACCGCATCGCGATGAGATTGAGTTTACCGTGGCGGGTCGCTCCGCCCGTTCATTTGCCAGCCAAGGTCAGCAGCGAACGTTGGTTCTGGCCTGGAAGGTGGCGGAGGTGGCCGTGGCTCGCGATGTCCTGGGCACCGCCCCGTTGCTGCTTTTGGACGACGTGATGAGCGAACTCGACGGCGAACGCCGCGGTGCTTTTCTGCGGCTGATCGGCGATGATATCCAGACGGTCATAACCACGACCAACCTGGGGTATTTTACCGATGACCTGCTTGATCGAGCCAAGGTGGTGAGCATGGGTGAGACGTGCTAATTACGAGCGCGAGAGCGAAACGGTTGCCTTCAGTGGATTTTTGAACGCAGAGCGTCAGCGCATCCTGGCGGCCGCGACACCTGAGCGCCGCGCGCAGATGGAGGCTGCCGAGGAGTCGCGCGCGGTCTATCGCGCGTGGAACGCGGTGTGCTCGGGCACGCGCGAGGGGCGGCATGTGACGGGCTTGCGCTACCTGCCCGAGTCCAATGAGCTGCTGGTATATCTCGATTCGCCCTCGTGGACGCAGGAAATGACGCTGTTGCGCGAGATCATCCGCGCGCGCATGGAGCGCGCCGGTGCGCATGTGGACGGCCTGGTGTTCAAAACCACCG
>CABRLT010000147.1 GCA_902471785.1 uncultured Collinsella sp. | reverse complement strand
CCGCGTCTTGCCGAGAGCTATCTCAACGACGATGCCGTGCTCACCTGTGCCGTAAAGTCGGGAGCTAAGGCAATTCATCCGGGCTATGGCTTTTTTTCCGAGAAGGCGAGCTTCGTGCGCGACTGCGACAAGTATGGCCTGGCGTTTGTCGGCCCTTCGGCCGAGGTGATCGACAACATGGGCGACAAGGACGCCGCACGTCGAACGGCTGCCGCGGCGGGCGTGCCCATCGTGCCGGGCTGCGATTTGCTCAAAAGCCCCGAGGAGGCAACGGCCGAGGCCGAGCGCATTGGCTGCCCCGTGCTTATTAAGGCGCGTGCAGGCGGTGGCGGTCGCGGCATTCGTAAGGTCGAGCGCGTGGAAGATGCGGCAAAGGCGTTCATCGAGGCGCGTGCCGAGGGAGAGGCCGTTTTTGGCGATGGCGAGTGCTACATGGAGAAGTTCGTCGCGCCGGCGCACCACGTCGAGGTGCAGATTATGGCCGATAAGCAGGGCCATGTGTTTTCGCTCGGCGAGCGCGAGTGCTCGGTGCAGCGCCGCAACCAAAAGCTGATCGAGGAGAGCCCCGCGCCGTGCCTCGACGGACACGACGACATTCGTGCTCGCATGCACAAGGCAGCGCGTGACCTGGCTCGTGCCGTCGGCTACGAAGGAGCCGGTACCATCGAGTTCCTGTATTCGGACGACGGCGATTTCTACTTTATGGAAATGAACACGCGCTTGCAGGTGGAGCATCCGGTTACGGAGTTTGTGACCGATACCGACTTGGTCAAGTGGCAGCTGCGCGTGGCAGCCGGCCAGTCTCTGCCCTTTGAGCAGGAGGACGTTCCGGTCCGCAACCACGCCATGGAGTGCCGCATCAATGCCGAAACGCCGGACTTTCTGCCGTCATGCGGAACGGTCACCGCGTTGCGTGTGCCGGGTGGTCCGCGCGTGCGCTGGGATTCCGCCATGTTTACCGGTGCGAACGTTCCTCCGTACTACGACTCCATGCTCGGCAAGCTCATCGTGTGTGCGCCCACGCGCGACGGCGCCATTCGCAAGATGCGCTCGGCCCTGGGCGAGCTCGTGATTGAGGGCGTGAGCGAGAACAGCGAGCTTCAGCTCGACGTGCTGGCAAACGATGAGTTCTTGTCGGGCATGTATCACACCGATCTGATGGGGCATCTCTATGCTGGTGAATAGAAAAGCGAAGACGGTCAATGTCCTTGAGGGGCCGATGACCGAGTCGTGCGCCGAGTTTCCCGCGCGCCACGTGTTTATCAAGTGTCCGGAGTGCCGCCGTGTGATCGATGAAACACGTCTGCACGACAACCTCGAGGTCTGCCCTCGTTGCGGCAAACACTTTCGCGTGAGCGGTCGCGCGCGTATGCGCATGACGGTCGACGAGGGCACGTTTGAGGAATGGGATGCCAATCTGGCGTCGGAGGACTTCCTCTCGTTTCCCGGTTATGCCGACAAGCTCAAGAGCGCGGTCGAGCATTCGGGCGAGCGCGATGCCGTTGTGTGCGGCAAGGGCAAAATCTGCGGTTGCGATACGGCGCTCTTCTTTATGGACGCCAACTTTATGATGGGCTCGATGGGTTCCGTGGTGGGCGAGAAGATCTGTCGCACATTTGAGCATGCGACCGAGCTGGGATTGCCAGTTGTCGGCTTTACCGTTTCGGGCGGTGCGCGCATGCAAGAGGGCGTGACATCGCTTATGCAGATGGCCAAGATCTCTGCTGCCGTGAGAAAGCATAGCGAGGCGGGCGGCCTGTATATCACGGTGCTCACCGATCCCACGACTGGCGGCGTAACCGCGAGCTTTGCCATGGAGGGCGACATTATCCTGGCCGAGCCCGATGCCCTGACGGCATTTGCCGGCCCGCGCGTGATCGAGCAGAACATGCACAAGCGCCTGCCCAAGGGATTCCAGCGCTCCGAGTTTTTGCTGGAGCACGGCTTTTGCGATGCCGTTGTTCCGCGTGGCGAGATTGCGCTCACAGTGGGAGAGCTGCTGGCGCTGCACGAAGGACACGCACCCGGTCTGGGGGCACCGCACGAGATCGTGCATACGGGTCGCCGCGGCAAAAAGCTGGGACACTTGTTTAAGCGCTCGATGGCACCAAAAACCGCGCTCGAGATTGTCAAGCAGACCCGCTCGGCAGATCGCGCCACGGCGGGTGAGATGATCTCACTGGGCCTGGATGGATTTGTGGAGCTGCACGGCGACCGTTACTTTGGAGACGACGCCGCTGTGGTGGCCGGTATTGGCTGGAAAAACGGACGCCCCGTAACGGTCATCGCCATCGAGCGCGGCACCACGACCAAAGAGCGTATGCGCCGCAACTTTGGCATGGCACATCCCGAGGGCTACCGCAAAGCGCGTCGCCTGATGCGTCAGGCCGAAAAGTTTGATCGACCGGTTCTGTGCCTGGTCGATACTTCGGGTGCGTTTTGCGGCATCGGTGCCGAGGAGCGCGGCCAGGGCGAGGCGATTGCCCAGAATCTCATGGAGATGAGCGGCCTTAAGACGCCGATTGTCTCGGTGGTGACAGGCGAGGGCGGCTCTGGTGGCGCGCTGGCGCTGTCCGTGGCCGACCGCATCCTGATGCTCTCGAGCTCGGCCTATTCGGTCGTGAGCCCCGAGGCCTGTGCGTCGATCCTGTGGAAAGATACCGAGCGTGCGAATGAGGCCGCCGAGGCGCTTAAGCTCACGGCCCCCGATCTGTTGGCGCTCGGCATCATCGACGGCATTGTCGACGATAAGGGCCTGTCACATGAGGAGATCGCCGGTGCCGTCATGTCCTCGGCATTTGATGCCTTCGATACGCTTGGGCGGCTCGACGACGCGACCCTCACAAACCTCCGCTACGAAAAGTACCGCGCAATCGGTCAGTACCGCACGATGTGACAAAGGGACAGTCCGCATGTCACATTGGGAAAGGCGTTCCATGTCACAAGTTTCTAACACCTCGTTTACAACGACGGTCTCATCAAACGCCATGGCCGTGGTGGACTATCTGTCCAAAAGCATGATGTCGGCGCTGCCGTTTATTGTCTGCGCGGCGTTGTTTCGCACCGTCGCCGTCATTATGGGCGAAGGCATGCTGGGTCTGTGGTCTGCAGATTCCGATATCTATCGCCTGTTCTACAGTTGGCTCTATAACGCCGGCTACTACTTTTTGCCCATTTATCTTGGTTGGGCGGCCGCCCGCCAGCTCGGTTGCTCGGAGCAGCTGGGCATGATGCTGGGCGGCGTATTGATTGCGCCCGATTTGCTTAAGCTCGTCGATGTCGCATCGACGACGGGGACATCGATGACTTCCGTGTATGGTCTGCTTCCCGCGCCGGTCAACGATTACACGACGACTGTTATTCCGGTTCTCATCTCGGTGCCCGTGCTATGGCGAGTGGAGTGTTTCTTTCGGCGCGTTATCCCTCAGGCCGTGGCGTTTTCGTTCGTCCCGTTTGCGACCATGCTCGTCATGGTTCCGGTTTCGCTGTGTATTACGGCGCCGGCGGGCAGCTATCTGGGCATGCTGCTGGGCCAGCTTATGTTTATGCTTGGCAATTCCGGTGGCATCGTGTCGCTGCTCACGCTCATGGGGCTTGCCGCGGGCTGGGAGTTCCTCAAGATCGCGGGCGTCAGCAACGTTGTCCTATCGCTCGCCTATGCGCAGTTTATGAGTGTGGGAACGGATTCGTGCATTCTCATTGCCGCGACGATGGCGACGTTCGCCGTTTGGGGCATGCCTTTTGGCGCGTCGCTCCGCGTTGCGGATAAGGACGAGAAGGCGCTCATGCTGGGCTATTCAATCTCGGGCGTGCTTGGCGGCGTAAGCGAGCCGGCGCTGTACGGCTGCGGTTTTAAATATGGCAGGTGCCTGACGTGCATGGCCATTGGCGGTGCCGTCGGAGGCCTTGTTGCAGCCGTGGGCCACGTTACGGCCTATACCATCGGCATGACGAATGTTCTCATGGTCATTGGCTTTGCCACGGGCGGCATCTCGAACCTGCTGTGGTGCTGCGTTGCCGGCGGCACGGCATTTGCGGTGTCTGCGGCGCTGAGCTACTGCTTTGGCGTGGTGCCGGCGAAGGGGCAGGCGACGGAGGACGGAGCCGATTCGCCCGAAACAGTGGCGAGCGCTGCTGAAGTAAGCGCATAAACCTGTGCGACAAAAGGACGATCCCTTTGCCATATTCCAAGGCCGCGGCTCGTGTGGGCGCG